>JALOLQ010000074.1 GCA_025455895.1 Solirubrobacteraceae bacterium | reverse complement strand
GGAGGAGGCATCGAAGCTCATCGTCAACGGGTTCATCGAGCCGATCGTCAAGGAGCTGCCGATGGAGTATGCGGTGGAGATGAACCGGCTCATTGAACTTCAGATGGAGGGGTCGATCGGCTAGGGCTGGTCGCGGATCTCGCGGCGCCTGACGCCACCCGTGGAAGGGGTCCGTGCCTTTCGGCACTGTCCCCCTTCCACGTTCGGCGTCATCCATCCGCGATCTCTCGCTCCGGTCCCGGTGGACGATCTCCTCGGCCTGCCCCGCTGTCTCGTACTCCTTCTGCGCCTGTGACTCCTTGGGCGTGAACCACCCTCATCAACCTCTGAGTGACCCATGACCACTGTTCCTGCTGAGCCGTCCTTCCTCGTCGAGCGCCGTGCCGCTGCCGCTTCGGAGGCGGCTGGGCTGGAGCTGCCGCAGTACAAGGGTGCGGCGGGGTGGGAGTTCACGCCGATCGCGAAGCTCGACCTGGCGGCGTTCCCGGTGGCTCCGGGTGGGGCGGAGGATGCGGCGGAGCACCTGCTCGACCTCGATCTCGAGGCGGCGGTGCGGCCGTCGGCGGATGACGCGACCTCGGAGGGGCCGGTGGTGCTGCCGCTGGCCGTCGCCGCCGAGCGCCATCCGGACATCGTCGAGCGCCACCTCGGCGCGGTCGTCACCGCGCGCACGCGCTTCACCGCCGAGAACGACGCGCGCTGGACCGACGGCGCGTTCGTGTACGTCCCGCGCGGCGTGCACGTCGAGGCGCCGATCGTCCTCACCACCGTCCACGAGCAGGCCGGCACCGCGCTCCACCAGCGGGTGCTCGTCGTCCTCGAGGAGGACGCGCAGGCCGAGGTCTGGCACCAGACGCTCTCCGCCGACCGCGAGGCCGAGGGCCTCGTCAACGGCGTCGTCGAGCTCGTGGTCGGCCAGAACGCCCACCTGCGCTTCGTGGACGCCCAGGACCTCTCCGAGAAGGCGTGGAACTTCGGCGCCCAGCGGGCGGTGGTCGAGCGCGACGGCAGCCTCGACTGGATCACGCTCGGCTTCGGCTCGCGCGACGGCAAGGTCTTCCTCGAGACGAAGCTCGCCGGCCCGGGCGCGAGCGCGAACGTGACGGGCGCCTACGCGACCCGCGGGCGCCAGCACCTGGACTTCGACACGCTCCAGGAGCACGCCGCTCCCGACACGACCTCCGACCTCGCCTTCCGCGGGATCCTGAACGGGCGCTCGAGCAGCGTCTGGCGCGGGATGATCCAGGTCGACGAGGGCGCGCAGCGCACCGACGCCTTTCAGGAGTCGCGCAACCTGCTGCTCACGAAGCAGGCGCACGCCGACGCGATCCCCGGCCTGGAGATCCTCGCCAACGACGTGCGCTGCACGCACGCCGCGGCGATCGCGCAGATCGACAAGGAGCAGCTCTTCTACCTGCGCTCGCACGGCCTGCCCGAGCCCGCCGCGCACCGGCTCGTCGTCGAGGGCTTCCTCCAGGCGCTCGTGGAGCGCTTCGAGGAGGGCCCCGTCCGCGAGGCGGTCGCCGGCGCGCTCGAGCGGCGGCTCGCGCTCGCGCTCGGCGCCTGAGCGCCGCCCGATGGCGGCCGAGCCGCTCGCCGTCCTCTACGACGCGGACTGCGGCGTCTGCCGCGTCAGCGTCGCGCTGCTGCTGCGCACCGATCCGGGCCGGCGCCTGCGGCCGGTCCCGATCCAGGGGGCGGAGGGGCAGCGGCTGCTCGCGGGCGTCCCGCCCGAACGCCGGCTCGCCTCGGCGCACGTCGTCGACGCGGACGGGCGCGTCACCTCGGGCGGTGACGCCGCCGCTGCGCGCCGCCGCGCCGCTCGTACGCCGCGGGTACGGCCTCGTCGCGGCCAACCGCTCCCGGGTGGGGCGGCTCGTGCCCGAGGACGCCCGGCGGCGCGCGGATCTCGCGCTCGCCCGGCGCGGGGCCTGACCGCCGGCTACGGCGTCGTCAGCGCCAGCACGACCCACACCACGAGCAGGCCCGCCGACCAGGCGACGAGGTCGCGCCGCACCCACGGCCCGCTGCCGCCGGTCGCGCGATCGCCGAGCTTCACGGCGAGGCCCATGAGCGCGATCGCCCCACCGGCCGCGACGACCATCTGGAGGGTCGCGCCCGGGATCGAGAACAGCGCGCCGCCGGGCCGCTCGGGCCGCGAGTCGATGACGAACGCGACCGCCGCGGAGACCCACAGCACGGCCGCGGTGCCCAGCACGACGGCGAGCGCGACGAGCGCCAGGTGGCGGCGGGGGACGGTCCCGACGGGGTCGTCGCCGGGCTCCTCCTCGCGGAGGTCCGGGTCGCTCACGGCGCGGGCGGTCAGTAGCCGAGCTGGTCGAGGACGCTCGGCTTCTTCTCCGGCGTCTCGGGCGTCGCCTCGCCCTTCTTGCGCCGCTCGCGCCGCTCGTCCTCGCTGACGATCCGGATCGTCGCGCCCACGGTCCCGTCGGTCGCCTTCGCGAGGTCCTCCTTCGAGACGCGGTCCGCGCGGTTCAGGCGCTCCTTCTGGCGCTCGGCGCGCTGCTGGTCGCGCTGCTTGGCCGCGCGCACGCGGCCGAGCTTCGCCGCGGCCTGCTCCTTGTCGAGCGTGATCGCCCACAGCTCCTCGCGCGGGGCCATCGAGATGATCGTCGCGCTCATCGCCTTGTCGATCCGGCCCGCTCCGAGCGAGCCGTTGGCGATGTTGCGGGCGCGGGGCCGGTGGTCCTCGTCCTGGGCGATCAGCGCGGAGATGTCCTGGCGCTCGCGCGGGCCGAGGATCTGGAAGGCGTCGCGGACGGCCGTGCGCCCGAACAGCTCGAGCGTCGCGCGCGAGGCGTCGCGCAGCTCGTCGAGCGGGAGCTGGGCACGCGAGCGCGGGAGGTTCGCGGGGACCTTGGGGCGCCGGCCGCGTCCGCGGCCCGGCTCACGGCGGCCCTTGCCCTTGCCCTTGGGCTTCGGCGGTGCGGCGGGCGCCTCGGCCTGGGGCTCGGCGCTCGCGGCCTCGGCCTGCGGCTCGGCCTCGGCCGGCGCCGCGGCCTCGGCGGCCGGCTCGGCCGGCGCGGGCGCCTCGGGCTCGGGGGCGGCCTGCGGCTGCGGGACCTCCTCGGGCGCGCCCGCGGCGTCCTGCTCGCTCTCCTGCACCTGCCCCTCGCTGCTCACCCGCGGGAGGCTACCGCGCGACGGGTGGCGGCGCGCCATGCGTCCGTTCCCGGGCGGTCCGGGTACGGTCCCGGGCATGGTCCCGCCGGATCCCCGTGCGACCCCGCTCACCGCCGACGAGGAGCTGCTCGGCGCGGAGTCGCGGGCGCTCGTCACCGAGCTCACCGACGCCGAGCGCATCGCCGGGATCAACGGCGAGCTCGCGGTCGCCTGGCGCGAGCTCGCCGGGATCCACTCGGGCATCTCGATCTTCGGGTCCGCGCGCGTGCCCGAGGGCTCGCCGGTGTACGAGCAGGCGCGGACGACCGCGCGGCTGCTCGGCGAGGCGGGCTTCGCGATCATCACCGGCGGCGGGCCGGGCATCATGGAGGCGGGGACCCGCGGCGCCCAGGAGGCGGGCGCGCTGTCGGTCGGCCTGAACATCGAGCTGCCGCACGAGCAGCATCCGAACCCCTACCAGGACCTCGCGCTGACCTTCCAGCACTTCTTCGCGCGCAAGGTCTGCTTCGTGCGCTACGCGATCGGCTTCGTCGTCTTCCCCGGCGGCTACGGGACGCTCGACGAGCTCTTCGAGGCGCTGAACCTCATCATCACCGAGAAGGTGCGCGACTTCCCGGTCGTGCTCGCCGGGGACGGGCACTGGGACGGCCTCGTCGCCTGGCTGCGCGAGCGCGTCGTCGCGGAGGGGATGCTCCGGCCGTCCGAGGTCGACCTGCTGCACGTGTGCGAGGACCCGCACGAGATCGTGCGCCTGCTGGCGCTCGGCGCCCGGGCCCAGGGCCGGCTCCCGTAGCCGCCCGGCGCCGCCGCTCCTGCGAGGATGCCGCCCATGGTGCTCCGCCTGACGTTCGCCCTCGCCGTCCTCGCCGCGGGGGCCGCGCTCGGCGTGCAGACCGCGAGCGCCGCGGGCAACCCCTGCACGAGCACCGCCACGAAGCGCAGCGTGCGGTCGTTCGGTCCCGTGCAGCAGACGCTCGTCGCCGGGCAGTACCGCGCGTTCCGCACGCGCTCGGGCTGGACGATCTGCGATGCGAAGGCCGGCCCGCAGCGGCGGCTGCGGAGCTTCACCTTCGACTTCGACGGCCCCCGCACCGTCGGCGTGAAGCTGCTCGCGCGGCCCGGCCGCTGCCTGGGCGTGCAGCTCAGGCCGGTGGGCAAGGGCGTGCCGAAGGTCGCGACGATCGACATGCGCAACGCGAAGAACGCCCGCGCCGGCGCGACGATCAACGAGGTCGACCGCGACGCTCCGGGCGCGACGATCGTCAAGGCCGTGCTCTCCTCCACGTGCCTGCTCGGCATCGCCTCGCGCTCGGCGGACGGCTCGCGCGGGATCTACCTCGCGCCGGTGATCCCGCCGAACGTCCTGATCGACCGCTTCAAGCTCGGCGCGCAGGCCACGGACGCCGATCTGCGGGCCTTCGCGCTCGACGGCGACGAGGTCCGCTGGAGCGACGCCGGGGAGCGCCGGTCCAAGCGCTACGCCGGCCGGCTGCCGTAGCGCTCGCGCAACTCGTCGATCCACCCGGCGAGCCGGTCGGCCAGCGCGCGGTCCTCGATCTCGAGCACGTTCTCGGCGTTCTGCTCGCCGGAGCGCGAGAGGTTGTAGGAGCCGAGGAAGACGACGTCGTCGCAGACGGTGACCTTCGCGTGCATCACCTCGTTGGGATGCCCGGGCTGCCACGGGCGCGAGGGCTTGCCGGCGAACGCGAGCCCCTCGAGCACCCGCTCGAGCACCGGAGCCTTCCAGCGCACGAGGTCGTTGCGGCGCCACTGCTCGAGCGCCTGGGCGGTCTGGGTGGCGTCGACGATGCCGGTCGCGCCCGGCCGGCCGTCGTGGAGCACGTCGGCGAGCGCGGCGAGGACCGGGGCGCTCGTGATCACCGGTGAGGCGATCCGCACGCGCCGGCGCGCGCGTTCGATCCGCGCCGCCAGGTGGTGGGCCAGCTCGCGGCCGCGGCCGGGGCAGAACCACGGGCGCACGAGCGCGTCGCCGACGCGCACGGCCTGCGTCTCGAAGTCGGCGGTCCCGTCGACGTGGCGGCGCTGCCAGAGCTCCTCGAAGACGCGCCGGTAGGACCGCGCCAGCGCGGGCGCGGCGAGCGTGGCGATGACGTTCTCCTGGTGCGTCCAGGAGTCGAGCGTCCAGTTCGCCGAGCCGGTCCAGAGCGCCTCCTCGTCGCGGATCGCGAACTTGTGGTGCATGAGCTCGCCGTCGCCGTCCACGAGCCGCACGTCGGCGCCGGTGGCCTCGAGCAGCTCCGGGCGCGAGGACGGCTTCGTGCTGCTGCGCCCGTGCCCGGCCTCCGGGTCGTGGACGACGATCCGCACGCGCACGCCGCGCCCGGTGGCCTCGCGCAGCGCGTCCGCGACGCGGTCGCCCGCCGGCCCGGGGATGCGCACGTCGTAGAGCGCGAGCTCGAGCGTGCGCCGCGCCTGCTCGAGCCAGCTCACGAGGTCCCCGGCGATCTGCTCGCCCGGCTGCGCGCCGGGCTCGAGCGTGCGGACGTGCAGCGGGGCGCTCACGCGGGCGCCGCCTCCGCCTCCGCCTCGCGTGCGCGCAGGAGATCGATCCACGCCGCCAGCCGGCCGGCGAGCGCGGCGTCCTCGATCTCGAGCATGTTCTCGGCGTTCTCCTCGCCCGAGCGCGAGAGGTTGAACGAGCCGGCGAACACCGCGTCGTCGGCGACGACGACCTTCGCGTGCATGAAGTCCAGCGGCGAGCCGGGGCGCCCGTCGGGCGGCTTCGAGTCCTTCCCGGCGAAGTCCAGGCCGTCGAGCATCTCCTCGAGCAGCGGGACCTTCCAGGTGACGTCCGCGCGGCGCCACTGGTCGAGCACCTGGCCGGTGAGCGTGGCGTCCACGATCCCGGTGGCGTCGAGCGTCCCGCGCTCCTGGACCTCGGCGAGCGCGCGCAGCACGGGCCCGGCGGTGATCACCGGGGAGGCGACCCGCACGCGCGTGCGCGCGGCGGCGATCCGCTCGGCGATCCGGGCGGAGAGCGCGCGCCCGCGCCCGGGGCAGAACCAGGGCCGCACGAGCGCGCCCCCGACCCGCGCGAGCGGCGCGTCGAGCGCCCCGGTGTCCTCCACCGAGCCGCTCTCCCAGAGCTGCTCGAAGACCTCGGTGAACGCCGCGGCGACCTCGGGCGCGCGCACCTGCATGACGACGTTCTCCTCGAGCGCGAAGTCGTCGAGCGTCCAGTTCGCCGATCCCGTCCAGACGGACTCCTCGTCGCGGATCGCGAACTTGTGGTGCATGAGGCGCCGCGCGTCGTCGACGGTCCGCACCTGCGCGCCGAGCGCGCGCAGCAGGTCCAGGCGCGTGCGCGGGGTCGGCGCGGCGTGCAGCGGGAGCACCGGGACCCCCGGCTTGTGCACGAGGATCCGCACGGCCACGCCGCGCGCGGCCGCGTCGCGGACCGTGGCGTGCAGGCGCCCGCCGGCGGTCCCCGGGACGCGCACGTTGTAGAGCGCGAGGTCGAGCGTCCGCCGCGTGGGCCGCAGCCAGTCGGCGAGCGACCCGGCGACCGCCTCCGCGCTCTGGGCGCCGGGCGTCAGGGTCTGCAGACGGAGCGCGGCGCCCGGCATGCCGCGCACCCTATCCGGGAGCGTCAGGCGGCAGGTGCGGCCGGCCCGAGCGCCGCCAGCGCCTGCGCGAGGTCGTCGGCGTCCTGGAAGTCCACGCCCAGGGTGTGCACGTGGCGGTGGCGCACGACGCCCTGCTCGTCGACGACGAACGCCGCGCGCCGCGTGCCGAGCACCGGGGCGCTGACGCCCCAGGCCTTCGCGACCGCCTTGTCGACGTCGGCCAGCAGCGGGACGGTGAGCCCGTGGCGGGCGGCGAACGCCTCGTGCGAGGCGACGTCCTGGTGGGAGATGCCGACGACGACCGCGTCGAGGGCCGACATGTCGTCGGCGCGGTCGCGGTACGAGCAGAACTGCTTCGTGCACACGGGCGTCTCGTCGCCCGGGTAGAAGAGGATCACGACGCGGCGCCCGCGCTGGTCGCTGAGCCGGAAGACGCCGTCGGTGCCCTCCAGCTCGAAGTCGGGCGCCGGATCGCCGGGCTGTGGTCCCTTGGCCATTGCTGAAACAGTACGGATGTGGCGCACGAGTGGATCGAGGAGCACGCGGGCCCGCTCGCCGCGCGGGCCGAGCGCGACCTCGAGGCGCTCGTCGCCGTCTCCTCCCCGTCGGGGGACGCGGCGGCCGCCGAGGAGGTCGTGGCCGTCGCCACGGCGCTCGCCCCCGCGGCGGCCGAGGCCCACCGGATCCCCTGCTCGTCGGCCGAGCACGCGCCCGACCTCGTCCTGCGGGTCCCCGGGCCCGGCTCGCGCCGGCTGCTGCTGCTCGGCCACCTCGACACGGTCGTCGCCCACGGGGCGCACGTGCCGCCCCAGCGCCTCGGCTCGCGCCTGCGCGGCTCGGGCACGATCGACATGAAGGCCGGCGTCGCGCTCGCGCTCGGCCTGCTGCACGCGCTCGCCGGCCGGCCGGAGGTCGGCGAGGTCGTGCTGCTGCTCGTCAACGACGAGGAATGGCGCACGGAGCGCTTCGCCCACGTGCCGCGCTTCGACGGCTTCGACGCGTGCCTGTGCTTCGAGGCCGGCGAACGCGATCCGGACGGGCGCGAGGCGGTGATCGTGCGGCGCAAGGCCGCCGGCACGATCCGCGTGCGCGCGCACGGTGTCAGCGCGCATTCCGGGGCGGCGCCGGACCGCGGCGTCAACGCGCTGCTCGCGCTCGCCGAGGTGGCGCGGCAGGTCGCCGCCGAGCACGACCCGGCCGGGCCGGACCGCCTCACCGCCGTGCCGACGATCCTGCGCAGCGGCGAGGCGCTGAACGTCGTGCCCGCCGCCGGCGAGCTGATCTGCGACGTGCGCGCCGACCGGCTCGCGGCGCTGCGCGGCGTGCTGGAGCGGATCCCCGCCGCGGTGGGGGAGGCGCGGCTCGAGGCCGAACTGCAGCGCGAGTGGCCCGGCATGGACGCGCGCGCGGCGGCGGCGCCGGTGCTCGAGCGGGCCACGGCGGCGCTGGGAAGCCCGGTCGTCCCCGCCGGTCGCGGCGGCGCGAGCGACGCGAGCCACTTCGCGGCGGCGATCCCGGTCACGATCGACGGCCTCGGGGCGCGCGGAGGGCATGCGCACCACCCCGACGAGTTCGTGGATCTCGACTCGCTGCGCCCGCGCGCGGCCGTCGCGCTGGCCGTCGCCGACGCCGTGCTGGGAGCGGGTTGACGTAACTCCGGGGAAGGATTCGCTACCCTTCCCGAGAAGTTGTGAACCAGCCGAGTCCCCGGGGCACCCTGATCCCGGGGAACGGGGGACCCACTGGCCACGATCGTGGCCCGGGGCGAATCGTCGTCATCACGACGTAGCGCGGCCCTTTTCGCGCGAGCCCGGCAGCTAACCCCGTAGGCGTCAAAGAGGGGGTTACCTGTGCCGCACTCCAAGCGCATCGTCCTTCCGCTGCTCGCCGCCCTGGCGCTGGTCCTCGTGCCCGCCACCGGCGCGAACGCGACCACCCCGGCTCCGGCCGCGGCCGCACCGCAGGGCTCCGCCCCGTCGGCGGCCCAGAGCGTGCCGCGCATCCGCGCCGCCGTCCTGCGCCCCGGCGCCAAGGGCACGCCCGTCCGGTCGCTCCAGCAGATCCTCGTCCGCGTCGGCCTCAAGGTCGCCGTCAGCGGGACCTACCACCAGGAGACGGCGACCGCCGTCCAGCGCTTCCAGATCGCCCGCGGCCTCGA
>JALOLQ010000073.1 GCA_025455895.1 Solirubrobacteraceae bacterium | reverse complement strand
TCAGCGAGTCGCGCAGCGAGCTGCGTTACGACGCGGTCGCGGAGCGCTACGTGTACGTCTGGAAGACGTCGAAGACGACGACGGCGGGCTCGTGCCGGCGGTTCACGATGAAGTTCGTGGACGGCCAGACGGTGTCGGCGGACTTCAAGTTCGTGCGGTAGACCGGGACGCTCGCCGGGCTCGGGCCGCTCCGCGGAGCCGGCCTGAGCCCGGCGCCGACGCTCACCCCAGCGCGTTGTCGAGCGCCAGCAGCAGCGCGAACCCGCCCATCGCGGCGAGCGTCGCCAGGCGCTCGTTGCCGTGGCGCTCGGCCTCGGGGATCAGCTCGTCCACGACGACGTAGAGCATCGCGCCGCCCGCGAAGCCCAGCGCCCACGGCAGCAGCGGGTCGATCCACTCGACGGCGAAGAAGGCGAGGAAGGCCGCCGGCGGCTCGACCATCCCGGTGAGCGCGGCGACGCCGGCCGCGCGCCCGCGGGAGACGCCGTTCGCCAGCAGCGGCGCGCCGGCCGCGAAGCCTTCCGGCACGTTCTGGATGCCGATCGCGAGGGCGAGCGGGATCCCGAGGTCCGGCCCGCCCGCCGCGAACGCGGCGCCGACCGCGAGGCCCTCGGGGACGTTGTGGATCGTCAGCGCGCTGAGCAGCATGAACGCGCGCCGGCCGGCGGCGACGTCCTCGAGCGCCACCCGTCCGCGCTCGGCCAGCTCGGCGTGCGCGTGCGGGACGATCACGTCGAGCGCGAGCAGGAAGCCCGCCCCGAGCAGGAAGCCGCCGGTGACCGCGCCCCAGCCGCCGGCCTCGAGCCCGGGGACGAGCAGGCTGAACGCGACCGCCGCCAGCATCACGCCGGCGGTGAACCCGAGCAGCGCGTCGAGCAGCGCCCGCGCGGGCGGGCGGTGGAAGGCGAGCAGCGCCAGGCCGCCGACGGCGGTGCCGAGGCCCGAGACGACGATCCAGAACGCGATCTGGGCGGTCACGCGGGCGCCGACGCTACCGGGCGTATCCTCGGAGGGGTGAGCCTGCACCGTCCCAGCGACCAGGTGCCGCCCGGCGAGCAGGCGGGCCGGCTGTCGGGCACCGAGGAGATCCGGCCCGCCGCGCGTGAGCTCCCGGTGGCGACGGGCACGCTGGCCTGCCCCGCGTGCGACGCTCCCGTCGGCCCCGAGGACCGGCCGCTCACGCCGCGCGAACCGCTGCGCTGCGGGTTCTGCGCGCACACCGCGGCGGTGCGCGACTTCCTCTCGCTCGGGGAGCCGACGCGCCCGACCCACGTGGTCGTGCGGATCAGCCCGTCCACGCGGATCACGATCACGCCGCGGCGCGCCCGCGCGCCGCGCTCGTAGAACACCCCGATCCCTCCGCCCGGGGACGCCGGTAGCCTCGCGCCCCATGACGCTCCGCCACGCGCTCACGCTCACCGCCGCCCTGCTCGCCGCCACCGTGCTCGCCGCCTGCGGCGGCTCGGGGGACGACGGCCCGGACGCCGAGCAGCAGATCACCGACCTCGTCACCACCGGCGTGACCTCCACGGACCCGCAGGTCCTGTGCACGAAGACCTTCACCGAGACCTGGGTGCAGCAGGTCTACGGCGGCACCGCCAAGTGCGTGACCGTCGAGACCGGCAACCAGAAGGACGCCAAGCCGGCCTCGGCGGCGGAGGTCTCGGGGATCAAGGTGGACGGGGACGGCGCGACGGCGTTCCTGGAGATCAAGGGCGGCAGCCAGGACGGCGCCCGCGGTGCGCTGACGCTCGCCAAGGACGGCGAGGACTGGCGGATCGACGATCTCTCGACCGAGCTGCTGCGCTCGCAGTTCGAGGCGGGCGCGAAGAACGACCGCGACCTGCCGGCGGCGCTCAAGGCCTGCATCGTCGAGAAGGTCACGGGCCTCGACGACGCCGCGTTCCGCACCCTCTCGCTCGGGGCGATCGGCGAGCAGGCCGAGGCCCAGAAGGAGCTCGAGGGCTACGTGGCGGCATGCGCCGGCCAGCAGCAGGCGAGCTCGGGCTCCGGCTCGGGTTCGGCTTCGGCGGACGACGTGGACAGCGAGACCGTCTCGGTGCTGCGCAAGCAGTTCGAGCAGGGCGTGACCGAGTCGCTCGAGGAGGACGGCGTCTCGGCCTCGGCGATCCGCTGCGTCAAGCGCGAGCTGCGCCAGGCGATCAGCGACGACGAGATCGTCAGCCTCATCGGCAAGAGCTCGAAGGAGGTCCCGCCCGCGATCGCGGCGGCGACCGCCGGAGCGCTCGCCGAGTGCAAGGCGATCAAGTAGCCGGCGCCAGCCGGTAGTGGCCGACGCCCCACTCGCGCCCGCCGCGGAAGCCGAACAGCTCCTCGACGGCGAGGAAGAAGACGCGCCACTCGGCGAGCGCCGCGTCCGGGTCGGGGGCACCGCTCGCGAGCGCGGCGCGCGCAGCGCCGCGGCGCGCGTCGAGGTTCGCCAGCCAGTCGCGCGCGGTGTGCGCGTAGTGCGTGCCGTCCACCCACCAGCGCTGCTCGACGCGCAGGTCGTCGCCGAGCCGGTCGAGCATCCCGAACGCGGGCATCGTGCCGCCGGTGAAGAACCGCCGCGCCATCCAGCCGTCCTCGAAGCGGTAGTCGAGGCTGCGGTGCGCGAACACGTGGACGAACGCGCGCCCGTCCGGCTCGAGGTGCGCGCGCACGCGCGCGAGCAGCGCCGCCCAGTTGCGTGCGTGCTCGAACATCTCGACCGACACCACCCGGTCGAAGCGCGCATCGAGCGCCAGGTCGCTGACGTCGAGCGTCAGCACGGTGAGGCGGTCGCCCACGCCGCGCTCGCGGGCGCGGGCCTCGAGGAACTGCCGCTGGGCGGCCGAGTTCGAGACCGCGGTGAGCGTCAGCGCCGGGAAGCGCTCGAGCAGCCAGAGGCTCAACGACCCCCACCCGCAGCCGAGCTCGAGCACGCGCATCCCGTCGGCGATCCGCGCGCGCTCGGCGGTCAGCGCGAGCATCGCCTCCTCGGCCTGCGCGAGCGTCGCGTCCGGCCGCTCGTACCAGCAGCACGAGTACTTCAGCCGCGGCCCGAGCACGGTCTCGAAGAAGGCCGGCGGCACGGCGTAGTGCTGGTCGTTGGCCTCGTCGGTCGCGACGGCGATCGGGCCGGCCGAGCGGCGCGCGACCGCCGCGGCGAGCGGGTCGCCGTCGCGTCGCGCCGCCGCGCGCTCACGGACGAGGCGCTGGGCGATCAGCGTCCGGATCGCCGGGCGCAGGACGGCGTCCGGCACGCGGCCGGAGGCGACGAGGCGCTCGGTGAGGTCCGCGGCCATCGGGCGGCTCAGCCCGCGGGCACCCAGCCCGCGGGGAACGCACCGGCCGGGACGTCGCCCGGGTAGTCGGGGAACCAGCGCCGGGCGAGCTGCTCGGCCGGGCGGCCCTCGAACAGCGGGCGCAGGTCGCCGATCGTCAGCAGCACGCGCAGCGTCGCGCCGATCTGCAGGTCGGCCGCGGTCGGCGTCGCGCCGCCGACGATCCCGTCGGCCGCGAGCGCGTCCACGTGGTCGAGCTTCGCGGGCAGGCCCGCGAGGTCCTCGGCGAGCCGCACCGCGGTGATCCCGTGGTAGCGCCACGCGGCGCGCGCGGCGCGGATCGCGAAGTCGGTCCCGGCCGGGTCGAGCGCGGGGGCGCCGCCGAACGTGCCCGCCGCCTCGGGGCGGAAGTGCAGCGCGCCCCAGGGCAGCCGGCGGCCGAGGTCCTGGAGCTCGGCGTCGCCCCAGCGTTCGGCCTCGCGCACGGCCGCGGCGATCGGCTCCGGGTAGAGCGTCGGCTCCGGCACGAGCTGCTCGAGGCGCTCGAGGATCGCCATCGAGCCGTGCACCGGCTCGCCGTCCACGAGCAGCCCCGGGACGGTCCGGTTCCCCGCGCCGTAGAGCTCCTCGATCACGTCGCCGTGCTCGCCGGGGGTGAGCGTGACGATCTCGGCCTCGAGGCCCTTGAAGCGCAGCGCCGCCTCGGCGGTCTTGCAGGGATGCGAGGGCGGCAGGACGTGAAGCGTGAGCGTGGCGGACATGCCCGGCACCCTACGGCCCCGGCGCGGTACGGTCCCGTTCATGGCCCGCGACCGCACCGAGCGTCACTACCGCCGCGGCCCCGCCCGCGCCGTCTGGCCCGCCCCCGCGCTGCCCGCCACGCGCCGCGCCGCCCGCCGCGCCGGCGGCGACTACGGCCGCCCCGCCGAGCCGGGCTGGCGCGCGGTGGACTGGCCCGCACACACGCGCCGGATCGCGCTGCCCGAGGCCGAGGTCGGGGTCGTCGACCTCGGCGGCGGCGACCATGGCGTCGTCTTCGTCCACGGCCTCGGCGGCTGCTGGCAGAACTGGCTCGAGAACCTCCCGGCCACCGCCGCGGCCGGCCACCGCGCGATCGCGCTCGACCTGCCCGGGTTCGGGAGCTCGCCGCTGCCCGACGGGGAGATCTCGATCGAGCGCTACGCGCGCGTGGTCGATCAGCTCGCCGAGGAGCTCGGGCTCGGCGCGGTCACCGTCGTGGGCAACTCGATGGGCGGCTGCATCGCCGCCGAGGTCGCCCTGCGCCATCCGCAGCGCGCCGAGCGCGTCGTGCTCGTGGACGCCGCCGGGATCTCCTCGCACCTCGGCGAGCAGCGCGGGGGCGGCGTGCGCAAGCTGCTCGTGCGCGGCGCGATCGGCGGGCTCACCCCGCGCGACCCGCAGCTGGCGATGAAGCTCATGCGCCGCCCGGGGATGGTGCATGCGGCGATGAGCGCCGTCGCCCGCCACCCCACGCGCCTCTCGAAGGAGCTGATCGCCGAGCAGCTCCCGAGCCTCGGCGCGCCCGGGTTCCGCGCGGCGATGGACGCCGTGTTCGCCGTCGGCCTCACCGACCGCCTCGGCGAGCTGCGGCAGCCCGCGCTCGTCGTCCAGGGTGACTGCGACGTGCTCGTGCCGCTCGGGGACGCGCACGAGTTCGCCGAGCGGATCCCGGACGCGACGCTGCTGATCCTCGAGGACACCGGGCACGTGCCGATGCTCGAGCGCCCGGACGCGTTCAACCGTGCGCTGCTCGACTTCATCGCCGGCCGCGGCGATCTGGGGCCGGGCGGCCCCGAGGTCGTCGGGGTCGCCGCGACCGGCTGATGGGGCTTCGGCGTCGCCGGCTGCTCGTCGCGCTGCTCGCCGTCGTGGCCGGTTTGGCGCTCGGCGGCTGCGGCGGCGGCGACGACGGTGCCGAGCAGGATCGCGACGCGATCGGCGCGATGCTCCGCGACGGGCTGGCGACGAACGATCCCGCGGCGATCTGCACGCGGACGCTCAGCGCCGGGCTCGTGGGCCGCGTCTTCGTCGGCGGGCAGGAGCAGTGCCTGGCGATCCAGGCGCAGGCCGCGTCCGTTCGCCGTCCGCCCGAGTCCGTCGAGGTCACGAAGATCGAGGTGGACGGCGATCGCGGCAGCGCGCTCGTGCGCCTGCGCGGCGGGGACGAGGACGGGACCCGCGGCCCGGTGACGGTCGTGCGCGAGGGCGGCGGCTGGCGCCTGAACGATCTCTCGACCGCCTTCCTGCGTTCGGAGTTCACCGCCGCGATCACGAGCGACCAGAGCGTCGACCGGCGGCTGCGCGAGTGCGCGGCGCGCGCGCTCGCCCGGCTCAGCGATCCGGCGATGCGGCGCCTGGCCTTCGGCGCGATGGCCGCGACCGCGGCGGCCCAGGAGCAGGTGCAGGCGATCGTCGGGCAGTGCGTGCAGGGGCTCGCCGCGCCGGCGCCCGGCGGCGACAGCGTGTAGGGCGGTTTCAGCCCTCGTCGCGCAGGCGCGCGATCACGCCGAGGGCGACGTCGCCGTCCTCGGGGCCGCGCAGGCCCGCCAGGCCGCGCAGCGTGCGCCGCAGCGTGGCGATCATGTGCCGGCACTCCGGGCACAGGCCGGTGTGCTCGTGGATCCGCTCGCGGCCGTGCTCGTCGAGCTCGCCGTCGAGGTACTCGTGCGCGTGGGCCATCGTGAAGCGATGGTCGCGGCGGAAGCGCAGGCGGTCGAGCAGGCTCACGCGCGCTCCTCGGCGGTCATGAGGTCGGCCTCGACGGCGGCGCGCACGCGCATGCGGGCGCGGTGCAGGCGGCTCTTGAACGCCGCCTCGCGCAGCCCGAGGATCGCGGCCGCTTCGGCGGTCGAGAGCCCCTCGATGTCGCGCAGGATCAGGGGCGCGCGCTGATCGGGCTCGAGGTCGCGCACGGCGCGCTCGAGCGCGGCGCGCAGGTCGGCCTGCTCGGCGCGGGCGGGCGGCCCGGGCGCCGGGTCGGGGGCGTCGGCGCCGGGGTCGGCGAGCGCCACCTCGCCGCGGGCGGCGGGGCTGCGCGCGGCGCGGCGTCGGGCCTCGTTCACGCCGATGCGGTAGAGCCAGGTGAAGAACTGCGCGTCACCCTGGAAGCCGCCGATCCCGCGCCAGGCGCGCAGGAACGCCTCCTGGGTGACCTCGTCGGCCTCGTGCGCGTCGCGGGTCAGGCGCCGGACGACGGCGTGCAGCCCGTCGGCGTGGCGGCGCACGAGCTCCTCGAACGCCGCGCGGTCCCCGGCCTGCGCGCGGGCGACCAGCGCCTCGTCGTCGCCGGTGCTCACCGCGGTTGCCGTCCGGAACTCGCCATCGCGCTCCCGCGGAGCTTCGCAGGCCCGCCCGCGGGGCGCGCGCCATCGGGCGCGGAGGGCCGGGTGCGTGGCGATCGCCTGCATCGGGCGGTTGGACCCGGCGCGCCGCGTTTCGGTTCGCGCCGCCCGCGATGAACCGTTTCGCGCGCTCGCGGGTCTGACCGCCCGGATGCTCGGAGATCCGACAGCGGGAATCGGCATCGCCGCCGCGATGTTCGCGGGGGCGATCTCGTTCCTGAGCCCGTGCGTGCTGCCGCTCGTCCCGGGCTACCTGTCGGCCGTCACCGGCCTGACGCCGAACGACCTGGACCGGGCTCCCGCCCGCCGGGTGCTGCTCCCCAGCCTCCTGTTCGTGGGGAGCTTCTCCGCGGTCTTCGTCCTGCTGGGGGTGACCGCCACCGGCGTCGGCTCGACGCTGCGCGACCACCGGGAGACGCTCGAGAAGATCTCGGGCCTCGTGATCATCGCGCTCGGGCTGCTGTTCATCAGC
>JALOLQ010000001.1 GCA_025455895.1 Solirubrobacteraceae bacterium | reverse complement strand
CTCGAGCTGCTTCTGGTAGCTGTAGTCGAGCGTCTCGGCCGGGTCCTCGGCCCGGTCGAGCATCTTCGAGATCTTCGCCTTGATGACGGTGGAGAACCGTCCCGCGTTGCCGGCCATCGCCGCTCCCTGGGTCGCGTGTTCGTGAGGTCGTCAGCCTACCTGGCGGCCGGGTGGGGCCCCGACGCTCAGATCGGAATGCCCCAGAGCGGGAACCAGCGCCCGACCTCGGGCTCGATCGGGAGGTCCGCCCCGACGATCGCCTTCATCTGCAGCTCGCGCTCGACCGAGCGGTCCTGCCCGTCGCCCTGGGGCACGAACGGGTACCAGGCGCCGCGCTTGTAGTTGTAGATGAAGTAGACGGGCGCGCCCTTGGCGTCCTGGAAGGCGAACACCGCGCACAGCAGGCGCTCGGCGTAGCCGTCGAGCTGCAGCTGGTCGCTGACGGCGTTGACGCCGACCGCGAGGTCCTCGACGTCGTCGTCGTGGACGATCATCCAGCGGTAGCCGATGTCGTCGTCGCTCGTCTCGACCGCCGAGCCGGTCTCGCCGCCGGTCCCGCGCAGGACCTCCTCCATGTCGGCGACGATCCGCTCGAAGTCCCCGGTGGCCAGCGGCTGGAAGACGAGCGCCGCCGAGCCGCGCGTGCGGATGCCGTGCTCGGCTTCCAGCTGGATGTAGGCCGTGGTGATCGCGAACAGCCGGTCCGGGGCCGGCGCCTTGATCTTGCGCCGGCCCGTGAGCGCGTCGAAGAGCCCCATGCGGGGAGGCTACGCGGTGGCCGCGGCCAGCGGCGTGCGCGTCGCCGTGCCCTGCAGCTCGGCCTCCATCTTGGCGAGCGCGGCGATCCGCTTCTCCATCGGCGGGTGGGTGGAGAAGACGTTGAACAGCGCGTTCTTCGCGCTCGCGGGGAAGATGTAGAAGGCGTTCATCTCGGCGTGGCGCAGGTCCTGGCGCGGGACCTCCTCCATCTGGCCGCTGATCTTCATGAGCGCCGCGGCGAGCGCGCTCGGGCGGCCGGTGAGGCGCGCGGCGCCCGCGTCGGCGGCGTACTCGCGGTAGCGCGAGAGCGCCTGCATGAGGAAGAACGAGATCGCGTACACCGCCATCGAGACGACGATCACGAAGAAGATCCCGGGGTTCTCGTCGTCGTCGCCGCCGAAGAAGAACGCGAACTGCACGATCATCGAGGCCAGCGAGGCGAAGAAGCTCGCCAGGGTCATGATCGCGACGTCGCGGTTGGCGATGTGCGAGAGCTCGTGGGCCATCACGCCCTCGAGCTCGGCCGGCGTCAGCAGGTCCACGATCGCGGTCGTCGCGCAGACGGTGGCGTGCTTCGGCGAGCGCCCGAGCGCGAACGCGTTCGGCATCGAGGACTCGACCATCGCCACGCGCGGCTTGGGCAGGTCGGCCTGCACGCAGAGCCGCTCGATCATCTGGTGCAGCTCGGGAGCCTCCTGCGGGGCGACCTCGCGGGCGCCCATCGAGGCGAGCGCGATCTTGTCGGAGGCGAAGTACTGCACGGCCAGCATCACCGCCGCGATGCCGACGATCATCATCATCCCGGCCCCGGCCGCGAACAGCGCCGCCATGAACGCGACGTACAGCGCGCCCAGGAGGAACATCGTGAGCAGCATCCGGGCCTGGAGGCCGCGGTCGCGGCCGATGACGGAGGTGGAGCGGGGCATGGGAAGAATCTTGCCAGAGGAGCTAAACGGCCCCTGAAGGCGCGAACCGCTGGTACCCTCGGCGCCAGGCCGAATCCCCTGCATATGCCGGGGAGCGGGGGACCCACCGGAGCCGCGACGCGGTTCCCGGGGCGAATCCGGCGCATCGCCGCGCCGGTAGCGCCGTCCGGCGCGAGCCCGTCAGCTCACCTCGCAGGCCACGTTGCACCGATTGCCCATGACCCAGCGCGCCCATACCGTCCGCCGCCGCATGCGCCCCCGGCTGCTCGTCTCGCTGTGCGCGCTCACGCTGCTGGTGTGGGCGGTGCTGCCCGTGGGCTCGGGGGCGGTCCAGACCAACCAGCAGAAGCTCAGCGAGCTGCAGGAGAAGATCGAGCGCACCCAGGGCAAGATCGGGCGCAAGAAGGGCGCCGAGCGCGTCCTGACCTCGGACATCGCCGCCTGGAGCGCGAAGATCGGCCGGCTCCAGAAGCGGATCGGCGGGCTCGAGCGGCGCCAGTCGGCCGTCCAGGCCGACCTCGACGACGCCGCCGGGGAGCTCGAGGCCACGCGCGGGGACCTGCGTCGCCAGCGCGCGCGCCAGGTGCGCCTGAAGGCGCGGCTCGCGCTCGGCCGGCGCCTGCTGGCCAAGCGCCTGGTGGAGCGCTACCAGGCCGACGCGCCGGATCTCGTGACGGTGATGCTGTCCTCCGACGGCTTCGCCGAGCTGCTCGAGCGCGGCGAGTTCCTCAAGCGCATCAACGACCAGGACGAGCGCATCATCCGCGTCGTGCGCAGCGCGAAGGGCGATGCTGCGAGCAACGCGAAGCGCCTCGCCGTCCTCGAGACGCGCCAGGAGCGGATCGCCGCGCGCATCCAGAGCCGCCGCGACGAGATCGCCGGGGTCAAGCAGGAGCTGATCGACACGCGCGTCGGCTACGACCGCACGCGCCAGGGCAAGGCCAGCGCGCTGTCGGGCATCCGCAGCGAGCGCCGCCGGCTCGAGGGCGCGCTCTCGGAGATGAAGGAGACCCAGGCGAAGATCCAGGGGATCCTCACCTCGCCCGGCGGCGGGACGCTGCCCGCCGGCCCGATCCGGGGCGGCAGCGGCTCGATGATCTGGCCGGTCAACGGCCCGATCACCTCGCCCTTCTGCGAGCGGCGCTCGTGGGAGTCCTGCCATCCGGGCATCGACATCGGCGTGCCGTCCGGGACCCCGATCCGCGCCGCGCTCGGCGGCCGCGTCGCGCTCGCCGCGCCGACCAGCGGCTACGGGAACTACACCTGCATCCAGCACAGCGCCTCGCTCTCCACGTGCTACGCGCACCAGTCGCGCTACGCGGCGAGCGCCGGCCAGCAGGTCAGCAAGGGCCAGGTGATCGGCTACGTCGGCTGCACCGGGTTCTGCTTCGGCGACCACCTGCACTTCGAGGTGCGCGTGAACGGGTCGGTCGTCAACCCGATGGGGTACCTGTAGGCGCGCCGCCGGCGCGGCCCTGCGAGACTCGCCGGCGATGCAGCCGGAGATCGACGTCCTCGGGCTGCCCGTCAAGACCTTCGGGCTCATGTTCGCGCTCGGCTTCCTGGCCTCGGGCGCGGTCATCCACCGCCGGATGCGCGAGACGGGCAAGCCCGCCGACTGGGCCTACGAGATGATCTTCGCCGCCCTCGCGGGCGGCCTGGTGGGCTCGCGCCTCTTCTGGATCATCGAGAACCCCGACGAGGTGCAGGGGATCGGCGACGTCTTCGGCACGACCGGCCTGGTCTGGTACGGCGGGGTGATCGGCGGCGCGATCTTCGTCCTCACCTGGGCGCGCTGGCGCGGCTGGCTCGACGCGACGACGTTCGACATGGCGGCCGTCCCGCTCGCGCTCGGCAACGCGATCGGGCGCATCGGCTGCCAGCTCGCCGGCGACGGCGACTACGGCCGCGCGTGGGACGGCCCGTGGGCGATGGGCTACCCGAACGGCACCGTGCCGACCGACCCGGGGGAGACCGTCCACCCGACGCCGATCTACGAGACGCTCGCGATGGGCCTGATCGCGTGGCTGCTGTGGAACCTGCGCGACCGCGTGCGGCCGGGCGTGCTGTTCGCGCTCTGGCTCGTGCTCGCGGGCCTGGCGCGGTTCCTCGTCGAGTTCGTGCGCCGCAACGACGCGGTCGCGCTCGGGCTGACGGTGCCGCAGTGGCAGAGCGTGGCGATGATGGTGGGCGGCGTCGTGTGGATCGCGGTCGTGCGCCGGCGCCACGGCTCGGCGCTGCTGCCCTCCGGGGAGGCGTATCCGGGACGGGTGGCGGCGGCGGCCTGAGTGGCGTCGGTGGGCCGGGAGCGACGATTCCCGGGTTCGGTGCTCGCGGAACCGGGTCCGAACCCGATGATGCGTGCTCTGGCGACGATTCGGGGGTTCGGACCACTGAGGTGGAGGACGGAACCCGGAGATCGACGCTGATTCCCGCCCTCACCCCGCGAGCGCGCGCCGCAGGAACCGCACGCTGAGGTCCTGGTACTCGGCGTCGTGCTGGATCGAGCGGTGGTGGCCGCCGGGGACGCGGACGAAGCGCGTGGGCAGGCCCGCCTCCTCGCGCGCCGCGGCGATCGCGGCCGAGCGCGTGACCGGCACCACCTCGTCGCCCTCGGCGTGGAGCAGCAGCACCGGGGCGGCGAGGCCCGCGGCGGCGGCCTGCTCGTCGTGCTCGGCGAGGAACGCGTCGAGCCCCGGCGCCGCCGCGAAGGCGAAGCGCCCGTCGCGGACGCCGCGGCGCAGCCCGGCCGCGCTCGCCGGGCAGATCGCCACGACCGCCCGCGCGCCCGCCGCCTCCGCGGCGACGAGCGCGAGGTAGCCGCCCATGCTCGAGCCGCGCAGCCCGAGCGGCAGGCCGGCGGGCAGCAGCCGCGCGACGGCGCCGACGTCGGCCGCCATCCGCGCGTCGAGGGCTCCGCCGCTCGCGCCGTGGCCGCGCTGGTCGAAGGTCGCGGCGGCGATCCCCTCGCCGCGCAGGCGCCGCGCGAAGTCCCAGTGCGACTCCTGCCCGGAGTCCGCCCCGTGGAGGATCACCACGGCCGCGCGCGGCTCCGGCGGGAGGAACAGCGCGTAGGCGAGGCCGCCGGAGAGGCCGGCCCGCTCGGGAGGATCGACGTGGACGGTGCGCACGGCGTGGCATGATCCGCCGCCGGATGCCCGCGGCGCAACAGCTCTCGCACGTCTACCCGCTCGGGAGCCGCGTCAACGACCGCGGGGTGCTGGAGGTCGGCGGCTGCGATCTGGTCGAGCTCGCGCGCGAGTTCGGCACGCCGTGCTACGTCGTGGCCGAGGACGACGTGCGCCGGCGCGCACGCGCGTTCATGGAGGCCTTCGCCGCCCGCACCGACGACTTCGAGGTCGTCTTCGCGTCGAAGGCGTTCCCGTGCACGGCGGTCTACCGGCTGCTCTGGGAGGAGGGGATCGGGTGCGACGTCGCCGGCGGCGGCGAGCTCGCGATGGCGCTCGCCGCCGGGGTGGACCCGGCCCGGATCCACCTGCACGGCAACGCGAAGAGCCTCGGCGAGCTGCGCGCCGCGCGCGCCGCGGGCGTCGGCGACGTGATCGTGGACAACCTGCGCGACATCGAGCTGCTCGAGGCGCTCGTCGCGCAGGACGGCGGCCCGCCGCAGCACGTCTCGCTGCGCGTGGCCCCCGGCATCAGCCCCGAGACCCACCCGGCGATCTCCACCGGCGGCCCGAACACGAAGTTCGGCTTCGACCTCGCGCACGCCCCGGCGGGCATCGAGCGCATCCAGGCCAGCGGCGCGCTCGAGCTCGGCGCGCTGCACCTGCACATCGGCTCGCAGATCCTCGACCTCGAGCCGTTCCGCGCCGCCCTCCAGGCGCTCGCCGCGCTCGGGGCCGACGTGCCCGCCTACAACCTCGGCGGCGGTCTCGGCGTCGCCTACCTCGAGCACGACCGGCCGCCGACGATCGAGGAGTACGTCGCGATGAAGGTCGATGCCGTCCACGACATCATCGGGCCCGGGAAGCGCGTGCTCGACGAGCCGGGCCGCGCGCTGGTCGCCAACGCCGGCGTGACGCTCTACGAGGTCCAGACGATCAAGCGCAACGTCGAGACGTACGTCGCGGTGGACGGCGGGATGTCCGACAACCTGCGCCCGATGCTCTACAACGCGCGCTACGAGGTCGACGTCGCCTCCCGCCCGGGCGGCGGCACGCGCTGCCACGTGGTCGGCAAGCACTGCGAGTCCGGCGACATCCTCGTCCGCGACGCGGACCTCGCCGACCCCCGGCCCGGGGACATCCTGGTCACCCCGGCGACCGGCGCCTACGGGCACGCGATGGCCAACACCTACAACGGCGCGCTGCGGCCGCCGGTCGTCTTCGCCTCCGGCGGCGACGCCCGGCTCGTGGTCCGCCGCGACACCTACGAGGATCTGCTCGCGCGCGATGTCTGAGACCTTCCGGATCGGCCTCCTGGGCCACGGCACCGTCGGAGCGGCGTTCGCCGAGCTGCTCGACGCCCGCGCCGCGTCGATCGAGCGGCTCACCGGCCGGCGGCCGGCGATCTCCGGGGTGCTGACCCGCAGCCGCGGGGACGCCCACGAGATCGTCGACGGCGCCGACCTCGTCGTGGAGCTCATGGGCGGCGTCGAGCCCACGCGCGAGCTGGTCGAGCGCGCGCTGCGCGCCGGCACGCCGGTGGTCAGCGCGAACAAGCAGCTGCTCAGCCGCTTCGGCGACGAGGTCTGGGCGGCCTCGCGCGAGGGCGGGGCGGCGCTGCGCTTCGAGGCCGCCGTCGCCGGCGTCGTCCCGGTGATCCGCGTGCTCAGCGAGACGCTCGCCGGCGCGCACGTGGACCGCATCCACGGGATCGTCAACGGGACGACGAACTTCATCCTCACCCGGATGGCCGCCACCGGCGAGCCCTACGCCGGGGCGCTCGCCGAGGCCCAGGCGCTCGGCTACGCCGAGGCCGACCCGACCGAGGACGTCACCGGCGCCGACGCCGCCGCGAAGATGGCGATCCTCGCGCGCCTGGCCTTCGGCGCCGCGGTCGGGCTGGACGACGTCGTCTACGAGGGGATCGAGCACCTCACCGCCGACGACATGGCCTACGCCGAGCAGTTCGGGCTCGCGCTGAAGCTCGTCGGGACCGCCGAGCGCGCGGGGGAGGGCGTCTCGGTCCGCGTGCACCCGGCGTTCCTGCCCACCGGGCATCCGCTCGCCTCGGTCGACGGCGCGTTCAACGCCGTGACGATCGAGTCGCCGGCGATCACCGAGGTGACGATCTCCGGGCCCGGAGCGGGCGGCCCGCAGACCGCGAGCGCCGTCCTCGGCGACGTCGTCAGCGTCATGCGGGGTGCGCCCGCGCTCGACGTCGCGAGCGTGCCCGCGGTGATCGCCTCGGACGTCGAGTCGGCCTTCTACCTGCACCTGGAGGTCGCCGACCGGCCCGGCGTGCTCGCCCAGGTCGCCGAGCGGCTCGGGCTCCAGGGCGTCTCGGTGAAGTCGGTGCTCCAGACCGGGCTGGAGACGAACGCGCGCCTCGTGATGGTCACCCACCCGGTGTCCGAATCGCGCTTCTACGCCGCCGTCGAGCTGATCGGGGCGCTCGACTTCGTGCGCGCCGCGCCGCGCGCGATCCGCGTCATCGACGAGTCGTTCACCGCCTGATGCCCGGCCTGATCGAGCGCTACCGGGACCGGCTGCCGTTCGGCCCCGACGACCCGGTGGTGAGCCTTCAGGAGGGCTCCACGCCGCTGGTCTACGCGTGCGAGGTCTCCGAGCGGGTCGGCGCGCAGGTCTGGCTGAAGATCGAGGGCGCCAACCCGACCGGCTCGTTCAAGGACCGCGGGATGACCTGTGCGGTCTCCGCCGCGGTGCGCGAGGGCGCCACCGCGGTGATCTGCGCGTCGACCGGCAACACCGCCGCCAGCGCGGCCGCCTACGCGGCCCGTGCCCGGCTGACCGGGGCGGTGATCGTGCCCGAGGGCAAGATCGCCACCGGCAAGCTCGCCCAGGCGCTGATGCACGGCGCGAAGGTCATCGCGCTGCGCGGCAACTTCGACCAGGCGCTCGAGCTCGTGCGCGAGCTCGCGGCCAAGCATCCGATCGCGCTCGTCAACAGCGTCAACCCGTTCCGGCTCGAGGGCCAGAAGACCGCGGCCTTCGAGGTCCTCGACGAGATCGGCCCGATCGACGCGCTCTGCATCCCCGTCGGCAACGCGGGCAACATCACCGCCTACTGGAAGGGCTTCCAGGAGATGGATCAGAGCCCGCGCATGCACGGCTTCCAGGCCGCCGGCGCCGCGCCGCTGGTCAGCGGCGCGCGCGTCGAGCACCCCGAGACGGTCGCGAGCGCGATCCGGATCGGCAACCCGGCGCGCTGGGAGGAGGCGATGACCGCGATGCGCGACTCGCGCGGCGGCGTCGAGGCGGTGACCGACGAGCAGATCCTCGACGCCTACCGGTTCCTCGCCGGCCGCGAGGGCGTCTTCTGCGAGCCCGCGAGCGCCGCCTCGGTCGCGGGCCTCATGGTGCACGGTGCGCCCGAGGGCGCCGAGCGGATCGTCTGCGTGCTCACCGGCCACGGGCTGAAGGACCCGCAGACCGCGCTCGAGCAGGCGGGCACCGTCGTGCCCTGCGAGCCGCAGCTCGCGGACGTCGAGCGGGCGATCTACGGCTGATGCGGCGCCGGCGCCTGGTCCGCGTCCCGGCCTCCTCGGCCAACCTGGGGCCGGGCTTCGACACGTTCGCCGCGGCGCTCGCGATCCACATGGAGCTCGAGGTCGTCGAGACCCCGGGGAGCTTCGCCGTCGAGACCGAGCTGCCGATCGCGCGCGACCGGCGCAACCTCGCCGTGCGCGGCTTCGAGCGCCTGCATCCGGCGGACGGCTTCACCTTCCGCATCCGCTCGGAGATCCCGCTCTGCGGGGGCCTGGGCACGAGCGCGGCCGCGTACGTCGCCGGGCTCGTCGCCGCCGACCACCTGTTCGAGCTGGACGCCGACCTGCTGCCGATCGCGACCGAGCTCGAGGGCCATCCGGACAACGTGGCCGCCTCGCTGCTGGGCGGGTTCGTCGTCTGCCTCGAGGGCCGCGCGCACCGCTTCGACCCGCCGGCCGGGCTCGAGGCGGTGCTCGTCACGCCGCACGAGGCGGTGCGCACGAAGCTGGCGCGCGAGGCGCTGCCGGCCGAGGTGCCGATGTTCGACGCCGTGCACAACGTCGGCGCCGGCGCGCTGCTGATGCTCGGGCTGGCGACCGGGGACCTCGACCTCGTCGCCCGCGGCCTCAGCGACCGCCTGCACCAGGACCGCCGCGCGCACCTGTTCCCGCGCTCGGCGGAGATCGTGCGCGACGCCCGCGGCCTCGGGGCGCTCGGCGCGACGATCTCGGGCGCGGGCCCCTCGGTGCTCGTGTGGTGCCGCTACGAGAGCACCGGCGCGGCGGTCGAGGCGCTGCGCGAGCGGGCCGACGGCTGGGCCGACGTGCGCCGCGTCCCGTTCGAGCCCGCCGGCGCCGACGTGCGCGAGATCTGAGGGCTCGCCCTCAGGCCGCGTCCGGCAGCAGCGCCGCGACGCGCCGGCGCGCCTCGCCGAGCTCCAGGCGCCGCAGCAGCTCCTCGGCGACGCGCAGGTAGTCGGCGCCCAGATCGGGGCGGTGCTCGTAGATCGAGACGGCGCGCTCGGCGGACTCGGCGTAGGCGATCGACTGGCGCACGGAGTGCTCGAGCAGCTTGTCGCCGACGTGCTCCTTGAGCGACTCGAACGCCTCGCGCGAGTGCACGGTGCGCATGTCGGCGATGTTGAAGAGGACGCCGAGCCAGACGAGCGACGGGTTGAGGCTGTCGCGGGCCAGCTCGATCACCTCGAGCGCCTGCTCGACCCCCTGGAGGGCGAAGTACTGGGCCTCGCTGGAGAGCAGCGCGTAGTCGGCGGCCACCAGCGCGTTCACCGTGAGCAGCCCGAGCGCGGGCGGGCAGTCGACGAAGATCACGTCGTAGTCGGCGTCGACGCCGGCGAGCGCCTTGCGCAGCGTCAGCTCACGGCCCATCTTCCCGGCCAGCGTCAGCTCGGCCTCGGCGAGCGACAGGTTGGCGGGCACGACGTCGTCGTGGACCGCGTCGGCCATCGTCGCGCGCCCGCCGAGCACGTCGCCGATCGTCGGATCGGCCTCGGGGTCGATGTCGAAGTAGTCCGAGAGGTTGCCCTGGGGGTCCAGGTCCACGGCCAGCACGCGCAGCCCGGCCTCGCGGAACGCCTCGGTGAGGTGGCGCACGGCCGTCGTCTTGCCGGTGCCGCCCTTCTGGGAGAGGACCGCGATCTTCAGCGCCATCGCGGCGGCAGTCTACGCGCCCGCGGCGGGGCGCCGCTCACGCGCCGGTCTCGCCCGGCGCCGCGGCGTCCAGCGCCGGGGCGGCGGCTCCCTGCGGCGCGACCTCGACGTAGTGCAGGCGGTAGCGCCCGACGACGATCTCGTCGCCGTCGTGCAGGACGCGCCACTCCACGCGCTCGCCGTTGACGAACACGCCGTTGAGGCTGCGGTCGTCGAGCACGCGCACGCCGTCGGGCTGGCGCACGATCAGCGCATGGCGGCGCGAGACGGTCGAGTCGTCGAAGCGCACGTCCGCGGCGAGGCTGCGGCCGATCCGGGTCCACTCGCGCGCGAGCGGGACGACCTTCGCGACGCCGCCCTCGGAGTAGACGAGGTAGCGGCCCGGCTCGCCGAGATCGCCGGCGACGGCCTCGAGCAGGCCGCGGCGCTCGTCGGGGTCGGTGGGCTCGGGGGCGGGGCGGCGGCTCATGAGGCGATCGGTGAACAGCGAGGCGCGCACGAAGCGCTCGCCGCCACAGGACGGGCAGGGCGGCAGCGCGTCGTCCGCGTCGAGGGCGAGGACGTAGCCGCAGCCCTCACAGCGGAAGGACCCCAGGCCGGCGAGGGTGCCGGTGGACAGCGATTGCATCATGTCGCTCTCTCCTCACGTCGGACCGAGTACGCCGCCTCCCGTCGGCTTCCGGCCGATCATACCCCGCGGGTCAATCGCGCATTGGGACATTCGCGCAACGTGCAGGTTTCCGTCCGGCGGGCAGGACGCGGGCTCCGAGCGCCGAAACCGACCCGCATGGCCCGCCTGTTCCCCGCCCTGACCGAGGCCGACCTCGAGCGCCGCCTGCTGCGCAAGGGCGTCGACGCGCGCGCCGGCGGCGCCGACCAGTGCTCCGACTGCGGACGCACGCCGCTGATCGGCGAGCACGTGCACCGGGTGGGCGAGGCCGAGGTCTGCGAGCTGTGCCGCGCGCGCCGCGGGGTGACGCCGGCCGCGAGCCGTCTCGTGCACCACGTGGAGCACGGCGTCAGCGTGCGCATGCTGCCGCGCGCCGCCTGACCGTGCCCGATCCGCGCGGGTAGACTCCCGCCGCGGATGCACCCGTTCAGCGTCGAGACGACCATCGCGCGGCCCCGGTCCGAGGTCTGCGACTACCTGCTCGACGTGGCCAACCACGCCGAGTTCACCGACCACTTCCTCCAGGAGTGGCGCATGACGCGCGAGGACACCTGGGGGCTCGGCGCCGGCGGGCGGTTCCGCCAGCGGCTCCCGTTCGCGCGCTTCCCGTGGGCCGACGCGACGATCGTGCAGGTGGACGCACCGCAGCTGATCGTGATGCAGGGCCGCGGCGGCAAGTTCAACCGCATCCGCACGCTGACGGTGTTCGACCTGCGCGAGGGCGCGGGCGGCACGACCCGCCTCGAGGTCCACTACGAGACCGATCCGAAGTACCCGAGCGACCGCTTCCTCGAGGCCCTCGGCCAGCGCGGCGCGATGCGCCGCAACTGGAAGAAGGCCCTGCGCCGCCTCACGCGGATCCTCGAGGAGGATCGCGACCGCGGCGCCCGCGCGACGATCGCCGGCGGGGCCCGCAAGCCCGCCACCGGCCTGCGGTCCTGACGCACGAACCCCGACAACGCTCCCGCGGGGGCAACCATCTAGACTGCCGCCGGTCATGAGTCGCCGACTGCTGCTGATCGTGCTCGCCCTGGCCACCCTCGGCCTCTCCGCCTGCGGGGAGCGCGAGGAGACCATCACCCGGGGCGAGTCCGAGGCCGAGTACGTGACGCTCGGCGACATGCAGTACCAGGTCCAGCTCTCGCGGCGGCTGAACCAGTTCAACGAGGGCGATCGCTCGCTCCTGACCGGCGTGCCGCCGACGGAGCGCATCCTCCGCCGCGGCGACGTCTGGTTCGCCGTCTGGATGCGGATCTGGAACCGCTCCGAGGGCACCCAGGTCGGCGCCGACTCGTTCAAGATCGTCGACACGCGCGGACAGGAGTACGAGCCGGTGCCGCTCGCGGCGACGAACGCGTTCGCCTACCGCGCGCGCCCGGTCGCCAGCGACACCGAGTACCCGGTCTCCGACAGCGCGGCCGGCCAGTCGCCCACCGCCGGGTCGCTCGTCCTCTTCAAGCTGCCCGAGCGCACGCTCGACTTCCGCCCGCTCGAGCTCGAGTTCTCGAGCTCGGCGCTGCCCGGCCGGGAGTCCTCGATCCGCCTCGACGTCTAGCCGCGGGCTCAGCGCTGGAGCGCGGCCGCGAGGATCTCGCGGGCCGCGGGCGCGGCCGTCTCCCCGCCGGCGCCGGCACCGGGGAACATGACGGCGACGAGGGCGCGCGGGCGCTTGCCGGTCCCGGCCGGCGCGTAGGCCACGAACCAGGCGGTGGTGTCCTCGGGGTTCGTGCTCGTGTCGCCGGGCTCGCGCGACTTCAGCTCCGCGGTGCCCGTCTTGCCCGCGACCGGGACGCCGGCGATGGCGGCGGCGGTGCCGGTGCCGGTGCGGACCACCTCGAGCATCATGCGCTCCAGCCGGCGCGCCGTCTGCGCGCTGACGACGCGCTCGCCGGCCTTCGGGCGGGCCCGGCGGCTCTCCGCGAGGCTGAAGCTCAGCGGGCGCCGTCGCCCGTCGCCCGCCATCACGCCGGCCGCCTCGGCCATCTGGAGCGCCGTCGCCTGGACCTGCCCCTGGCCGATCGCCGTCGAGCCGACCGCGAGGTCGTCGCCGATCTCGCCGGCCTGCGGGATCGTGCTGGTCGCGGCGGTGGCGAACGCCGGCGGCCGGTTGAACCCGAAGCGCTCGGCGTACGCGACGAGCCGCTCGGCGCCCAGCTCGGCCCCGAGCGGAGCGAAGACCGAGTTGCAGGACTCGGCGAACGCCTGGACGAGCGTGCCGCCGCCGATCTCGCCGCCGGCGTTGGCCAGCGGGACCCCCGAGAGCATGGCCGCGCCCTCGAACGGGTAGGTCGAGCGCGGGGTGGCGATGCCCTCCTCGAGGGCGCCCGCGGTCGTGATGATCTTGAAGGTGGAGCCCGGCGGCTGGAGCAGCGACAGCGGCTGGCCCGCCATCGCCAGGACCCCGCCGGTCTGCGGGTCGATCGCGATCGCGGCGCCGTAGCGCCCGGCGAGGGCGCTGATCGCGGCGCGCTCGACGCCGGGGTCGATCGTCGTGCGCACGTCGGCGCCGGGCTTCCCGGCGCCGCGGGCGATCACCCGCCCGCCCGCGCGCAGCTGCCCGGACGGCACGCCGCCGAGCGCCGCGTCGAAGACCCGCTCGAGGCCCGTGGTTCCGACGCTCGCCCCCGGGGGCGCGCCGAGCGCGAGCAGCCGCTCGGCGTCCGCGTCGGCCGCGGGCTCGACCCGGCCGACGAGCTGAGCCGCGAGCTCGGGGACCGGAGAGCTGCGTTCGGGGCCCTGGGCGAGCGGCGTCCCGTCGCGGGCCAGCAGCGCCCCGCGCGCGGGCATCGCCGTCTGCCGCGTGAGCTGCTCGCCGGGCTTCAGGCCGGGGAAGAGGATGCTCGGGTCGTAGGCCACCCGCGTCGCGTCGCCGTCCTCGCGGACCGCAAGCACGACCGTTCCGCGCACGGTCCCGAACGCCCGGGTGCGCACGGTCACCGGGACCCGCCACGTCTCCCCGTCGCGCTCGGGCGTCCCGGTGCGCACGGCGCGCTCATTCGCCGTCGCGGTCGCCAGTGTGCGCCGGCCCGCCTCGGCGAACGGGATCAGCGCCAGCCGGCGGCGGTCCTCGGCGGTCAGCTGGGCGTGCATCGCGGCCCAGTCGCCGGCCGCCCAGGCCTTCGCGTAGGCCGTGGCGGCGGCCTCGCCGTCGTCGCCCGAGCCGGCGCCGACGACGACCCCGGCGGTGAACGCCAGCGCGGCGAGGACGGCGGCGGGCACCAGGCGGCGCCGCAGCCGGTCGCCGCGGTCGGGCGGGGCGCGCAGCGGCCCGCCCGGCCCCCGGGCGCCCCCCTGCTGCTCGGCCTGGCCGGTCGTCGTCACCCGCGGATGCTCTCCTGATTCCGGAGGGTAAACCCTCGGGCCCGGGTCGGTCGCACGAGTGCGACGGGCCTGCGACGGCGCTCGCGCAGCGACACGAGGCCCGGCGGACCGGACGCTATGGTGCCCGCGCACATGGGCAAGACGCTCGTCATCGCCGAGAAGCCGTCCGTGGGCAGCGACCTGGCCCGCGTGCTGCCCGGGCCGTTCCGCAAGCACCACGGGGCGGGGGAGAAGACCACCCGCTGGCTCGAGGGCCCCGAGCACGTGATCACGTGGGCGGTCGGCCATCTCGTCGGCCTCGCCGATCCGGACGAGTACGACGAGAAGTACAAGAAGTGGCGCATGGCCGATCTGCCGATCGTGCCCTCGCGCTTCAAGCTCGTCGTCCGCGACGAGCGCTCGCAGAAGCAGATGACGGTCGTCCGCCGGCTGCTGCGCGAGGACGAGATCGACCGCGTGGTCAACGCCTGCGACGCCGGCCGCGAGGGCGAGCTGATCTTCGCCTACCTGTTCGAGAAGTCCGGCTCGAAGAAGCCGGTCGAGCGGCTGTGGCTGAACTCGATGACCGAGACGGCGATGCGCGAGGCGCTCGCGCAGCTGCGCCCGGCCGGGGAGTACCACCTGCTCGAGGAGGCGGCTCGCTCACGCTCGGAGTCCGACTGGATCGTCGGCATGAACGCGACGCGCGCGGCCACGATCCGGCTGCGCTCGTCGTTCGACGGGGCGGTGTCGCTCGGGCGCGTGCAGACGCCGACGCTGGCGATCCTCACGCGGCGCGAGGAGGAGATCCGCGCGTTCGTCCCGGAGAAGTACTGGCTCGTGGACGCGGACTTCGAGGCGTCCGGGGGCCGGCGCTACGAGGGGCGCTGGCACCGCGGCGCCCAGCCCCGGCTGCCGAGCGCCGAGGAGGCGGCGGCGATCGTCGCCGCCGTGGCCGGCGGGACCGGCGAGATCACGAAGCTCGAGAAGACGCGCCGGACCGAGAAGCCGCCGCTGCTCTACGACCTCACGTCGCTCCAGCGCGAGGCGAACACCCGCTTCGGCTTCTCGGCGCGCCGCACCCTGGCCGCCGCGCAGCGCTGCTACGAGGAGCACAAGGCGCTCACCTACCCCCGGACGAGCTCGCGCTACCTCACCGGGGACATGGTCCCCGACATCAAGCCGACCGCCGGCCAGGTCGGCCGGCGGCCCGAGTACGCCGGCCCGGCGGCCTACGTGCAGGGCCTGGACATGCTGCCGCTCGGCCGGGTCGTGGACGACGCGAAGGTCGGCGACCACCACGCGATCATCCCCACGAACGCCGAGCACCGGCTCGAGAAGATGAACGAGGACGACCGCAAGGTCTACGACCTCGTCGCGCGCCGGTTCCTGGCCGTCTTCCATCCGGACGCCGAGTTCGAGAACACGCGCGTGGAGACGACGGTCGCCGAGCAGGTCTTCCGCACCCGCGGCAAGGTCCTGATCGTCCCCGGCTGGCGCGGCGCCTACGGCGAGCTGCCCGAGGGTGAGGGCTCCGACGAGGACGAGGGGCGCGACCAGCAGCTGCCGAAGCTCGAGCGCGGCGAGCGCGCCGAGGTCACGCGGGTCGAGTCGCTCGAGAAGGAGACCAAGCCGCCGCGGCGCTACTCGGACGCCTCGCTGCTCGGCGCGATGGAGACCGCGGGCAAGCTCGTCGACGACGACGAGCTGCGCGAGGCGATGAAGGGCTCGGGCATCGGCACCCCGGCCACGCGCGCGGCGATCATCGAGCGGCTGATCGAGGTCGGCTACGTCGAGCGCGACGGCCGCGCGCTGGTGCCGACCGAGAAGGGGATGAACGTCATCCGCCTGCTCGACGGGCATCCGCTGACCCAGCCGGACCTGACCGGCGAGTGGGAGCACCGCCTCGCCCGGATCGAGGCCGGCGAGGAGACCCGCGCGGCCTTCATGAAGGACATCGCGGCCTTCGCGGGCGAGACGGTCGGGATGCTCGACACGGCGCTGAAGGACGTGCGGATCCCGCGCGCGAACCTCGGCCCGTGCCCGGTCTGCGGGCAGGACATCGTCGAGAACCGCAAGGGGTACTCGTGCTGGTCGCGCGAGGATCCCGGCTGCGGCTTCGTGATCTGGAAGGCCAAGGCGGGCAAGCAGCTGGCCGCCGCCGTGGCGAAGGAGCTGATCGCCACCGGGCGCACGGCGAAGCCCGTCACGGGCTTCCGCGGGCGCACCGGGCGCTCGTTCCGCGCGCGGCTCGCCCTCGAGCAGAACGACGAGGGCCGCTGGCGGGTGGAGTTCGACGAGCCGTGGGCGAAGGAGGGCGCCGCCACCCCGGCGGTCGACGACGCCGAGGCCGAGGCCGCCGCATCCGCCGGCGCCGAGGCCGCGTAGCGCCGCGGGCCGCGAGGTCAGATCCGCCGGGCGGTGCGCGACCCTGAGGGGCGCATGCCCCTCGAGCTGGTCACCGGCCCGGCGAACGCCGAGAAGGCCGGCCACGTCCTCGGCGGCGTCCGCGCCGCCGTCGGCGCCGGGCGCGAGCCGCTGCTGATCGTCCCGACGTTCGAGGACGTCGAGGCCTACCGCCGCGAGCTCGCCGCGGACGGGCTCGTCTTCGGCCTGCGCGTCGAGCGCTTCCGCGGGCTCGAGGCGCAGATCGCCCGGCGCGCCGGCGGCCCGCGGCGCCCGCGCACCGCCGGGAACGCCACGCGCCGGCGCCTGGCGGCCGCGGCCGCGGCGCGCGTGCCGCTGCGCGAGCTGGCGCAGGCCGCCGCGACGGCGGGCTTCGCGGCGGCGCTCGTGCGCCTCTTCGACGAGCTGGCCGAGCACCGCATCGGCCCGGGGCGCTTCATCCGCGCGATGGAGGCCTGGGGCGCCGCGGAGCCGGGGCGCGCCGCCTACGCGGCCGAGCTCGGGCGGCTGCACGGGGCGTACCGCGACGGGCTGCGCGAGCTCGGCCGCGAGGACGCGGCGTCGCTCGCCTACGCGGCCCACGATCGGCTGCGCGAGGCCCCCGGGCGCTGGGGCACGGCGCCGGTCTTCCTCTACGGCTTCGACGATCTCGACCGCGTGCAGCGCGACGCGGTCGAGACGCTCGTGCGCGCCGGCGCGGAGGTCACCGTCTCGCTGCCGTTCGAGCCGGGCCGCGAGGACGTCTTCCGGGCCCGCTCGGCGACCTTCGCCGAGCTCGACGAGCTCGCCGAGCGGCGCGTGCGGCTGCCCGCGGGGGACCCGCCGGGCGATCCGGCCGCGCAGGTCCTGCACCACCTCGAGCGCACCCTGCTCGGCCCGCCCGCGGCGCCGCCGGACGCCGCGGCGGTCGGGCGCGCGGTCACGCTGCTGTCGGGCGGCGGCGAGCGCGCCGAGCTCGAGCTCGTCGCGGGCGTCGTCGCCGGCGAGCTCGCCGCGGGCGCCGCGCCGGAGACGATCGCGGTGGCGATCCGCGACCTCGGCGTCGCGGCGCCGCTCGTGGCCGACGTGCTGCGCGACGCGGGCATCCCGTTCGCGCTCGAGCGCCGCGTCCCCCTGGGCCACACCGCCCTCGGGCGCGGCGTGCTCGCCCTCGCCCGCGCCGCCCTCGAGCCGCGCGCGGTCGAGGACCTCCTCGCCTGGCTGCGGACCCCCGGGTTCCTCGAGCGCCCCGAGCTGGCCGACCGGCTCGAGCGCGAGGTGCGCGTGCACGGCGTGCGCGACGTCGCCGGCGCCCGGGAGCGCTGGGAGGCGGCGCAGCCGGCCTTCCAGCTGAGCGAGCTCGACCGCGTGGCGCGCGCCGCGCGGGCCGGGGTGCCGGAGCTGTGCGACGTCCTGCTCGCCGCCGCCGAGCGGCTCTTCACCGCGCCGTGGCGGGGGACCGCGGCGCTGTTGCCCGAGGACGCCCGCGCCGACGCGCGCGTGCTCGGCCGGCTGCGCGAGGTGCTCGGCGAGGCGCGCGCGCTCGCCGAGGCCGCGCCGCGCGCCGCCGGCGACGCGCACGACCTGCTGGCGCTGCTGGCCGACGAGCACGTCTGGCTCGGGGACGCGCCGGGGCCGGGGCGCGTCACCGTCGCCGACCCGCTGCGCCTGCGCGCCCGGCGCGTCGAGGTGCTCGTGCTCGCCCGCCTCCAGGAGGGGGCGTTCCCCGCGCCCGGCCGCCCCGAGGCGTTCCTCGGCGATCCCGAGCGGCGCGCGGTGAACGCCGCGGCCGGCCTGCGCCTCGCGCTGCCGGAGGACCGCCTCGACGCCGAGCGCTACCTGCTCTACGCGGCGATCTCGCGGCCGACGCGCCGGCTCGTCCTGAGCTGGCACGCGGGCGACGACGAGGGTCAGCCGCGCACGCGCTCGCTGTTCGCCGACGACGTCCTCGACCAGCTCGGCGCCGCGGCGCCCGCGCCGCTGGCCCGGCGGCTCGGCGAGCTCGCGGACACGCCGGGCGCGCGCGGGCACGCGCTGGCCGCGGCGCTGGCGGCCCCCGCGCCCGACGGCGCCGGCCCCGGCGCGCTGACCGATGCCGCCGTGCTCGAGCTGCTGCGCGCGCGGCCGGCGTGGTCGGCGGGGGCGCTCGAGGCGTGGACGGGGTGCCCGGTGCGCTGGTTCGTCGAGCGCTTCCTGCGGCCCGACGCGCTCGACCCCGATCCGGAGGCGATGGCCCGCGGGAGCCTCGCCCACGAGGTGCTGCAGCGCGTGCTCGAGCGGCTCGGCGCGCCGCTGGGCCCGCCGGCGCTCGAGCGGGCGCGGGAGCTGGCGCTCGCCGCGCTCGCGGAGCTCGCCCCGGGGGCGCGGCTGCCGATGGCGCCGCTGCGCCGGGAGGCGGTGCTGCGGCGCCTGGAGATCGACGTCCTGCGCTACCTGGAGTTCGCGGCCGCCGCCGGGAGCGCGTTCACGCCCGCCCACCTCGAGCTCGGCTTCGGGACCACGCGCGACGAGCGCGGACCGGTCGACCTCGGCGGCGGGCTGCGGCTGAGCGGCCGGATCGACCGCGTGGACCTCGCCCCGGACGGGGAGCGCGCGATCGTCGTGGACTACAAGGGCCGCAGCGCCCAGCCCGCGCAGGCGGGCTGGCTCGCGGAGGGCCGCGTCCAGGCGGGGCTCTACGCGCTGGCGCTGCCCGAGCTGCTCGGCGTCGAGGCCGCCGGCGCCCTCTACCAGCCGATCGGCGCCCGCGAGGACCAGCGCCCGCGCGGCTTCCTGCTCGAGGGCGCCGACCCCGGGCGCACCGACATCGTCGCCACCGACCGCGTCGACGGCGCCCGCCGCGACGAGCTGCTGGGCGGCGTGCTGGAGCGCGCGCGGCTCGCGGTGCGCGAGATCGGCGCCGGAGCGCTCGAGCCGCGCCCGGCGACCTGTGCACCGCGCGGGCGCTGCGCCTACCCGTCGCTCTGCCGCTGCGGGGACGCGTGAGCGCCGCGAGCCCGCTCACCGGCCCCGGGGGGCGCGAGCTCACCGCCGAGCAGGCGCTGGCGGTCGGCGAGCGCGACGGGCCGCTGATCCTCGCCGCGAACGCCGGATCGGGGAAGACGACGGTGCTCGTCGAGCGCTTCGTGCGCCACGTGACCGAGGACGGGCTGGATCCGCGCAGCATCCTGGCGATCACCTTCACCCGTCGCGCGGCCGGGGAGCTGCGCCGCCGGGTGCGCGAGCGGCTGATGGAGCTCGGGCGGACCGAGGACGCGCGGGCGCTCGAGGGTGCCTGGATCTCGACGATCGACGGCTTCTGCGCGCGCCTGCTCCAGGGGCACGCCGTGCTGGCCGGCGTGGACCCCGGGTTCCGCGTGCTCGAGGCCGCCGAGCTGCGTGCGCTGCGCGAGCGCGCGTGGGAGCGGGCGGCGACCGAGGTGCTCGGGGCCGAGGGCTCCGGCGGAGCCGCCGAGCAGCTGCTGACCGTGGCCGGCTGGGACGAGCTGCGCGGCGTGGTCGCCACCGTGCACGAGGAGCGCCGCAGCGCCGGCGAGGCCCGGCCGCGGCTCCCGCTCCCACCGGAGCCGGACGTCGCGCGGGAGGGCCGGCGGCTCGTCGCCGCGGCGCAGGTGCTGGCCGCCGAGCTCGGCGCGAGCGAGCGCCTCGGGCGGCTCAAGACGATCCAGGCCGCGCACGCGGCGGCCGAGCGCGTGCTCGCCGAGGTCGGCCCGGACCCCGCGCGGGTGCTCGGGCCGGGAGCAGCCGCGCGGCTCAGCTGCACCTTCCGCGCCAACGTGCCCGAGCTCCAGAGCCCGGCCTGCGCGGCCTTCCAGGACGCGCACGCCGGCTACGCGCAGGCCTGCGTCGATCACCGCGCGCGCCCCGCGCTGCTCGCGCTCGATGCGCTGCTGGCCGCCTACGGCGAGGCGTTCGCCGCCGAGAAGCGCGCCGCGGGCGGGCTCGACTTCCCGGACCTCGCGCTCGGCGCGCGCGACCTGCTGCGCGCGCGCCCCGAGCTCGCGGCGGCCTACCGCGAGCGGCTCCCGCGGGTGATGGTGGACGAGTTCCAGGACACGAACCGCCTCCAGCTCGACCTGCTCGAGGCGCTCGGGACCGGGCAGCTGTTCGCGGTCGGCGACCTGCTCCAGTCGATCTACGGGTTCCGCCACGCGGACGTGCGGGTGTTCGCCGAGGTCTGGGACCGCCTCGCCGCCGAGGGCCGGGCCCGCGAGCTGGCGACGAGCTTCCGCGCGCGCCCGGAGCTGCTCACGGTGATCAACGGCGCGTGGGCGGGCGTGCACGAGCGCTACGTGCCGCTGCGCGCCGGCCGGCGGGACACGGCCGCCCCGGCGCCGTGCGCGGAGCTGCTGCTCGTCGACGCGCCGGCGTGGGAGGCGCTCGAGGACGGGGACCCCGCGCTCGCGGCGCTCGCCGACGGCCTGCCCGCCGCACCTCGTGCCGTGCAGGCCGAGGCCCGCGCGGTGGCCCGCCGGGTCGCCGCGCTCATCGCGCCGCGCGGGCCGTGGCGCCCCGGGGACGTCGTGATCCTGCTGCGCTCGGGCACGCACATGGCGGTCTACGAGCGCGCGCTCGAGCGCGAGCGCGTTCCTGGAGTGGCGACCCAGGGGCGCGGGTGGTGGACGCGCCGCGAGGTCCAGGACCTGCTCTGCCACCTGCGCGTATTGGTGAACCCGTTCGACGAGCCGGCGCTGCTCGGGGCGCTCGCCGCGCCGTTCGCCGCGCTGCGCGCGGACGCGCTGGCGCTGCTCGCCGAGGAGCGCCGGGCGCGCGGCGCCGGGCTCTGGGAGGTCGTCCGCGCCGCGGGCGCGGGGGACCGGGGCGGGCTGCTCGCCCGGCTGCCCGCCGCCGACACCGCCCGGCTGGGGACCTACGCGGAGCTCGTGGCCGCCGAGCGCGAGGCGGCGGCGCGGCTCGGGCCGGGCGAGCTCCTGGAGCGGGTCGTGCGGGCGACCGGCTACGACGCGGCCGTGCTGCGCGGCCCCGGCGGTGCGCGCCGGGTGGCCAACGCCCGCAAGCTCGTCGCGCTCGCGCACGCCTTCGAGCGCCGCGCCGGCCGGGAGCTGCGGGCGTTCGCGGACTTCGCCGCCGCCGAGCTCCAGGCCGACGAGCCCACACCGGACGCGCCGATCGACCTCGGGGACGCGCAGGCGGTGCGGCTGATGACCGTCCACGGGGCCAAGGGCCTCGAGTTCCCGGTGGTGGTCGTCGCCGACCTCGGCCGCGCTCCCGGCGGCAACGGCCCCGACGTGCTCGTCCGCGGCGGGCGCGTGGGCCTGCGGGTCCCGGGCCTGGGCGGGGCGAAGGACCGCGCGTTCGCCTACGCCGAGCTCGAGGACGAGCGCCGGGAGGCCGAGGCCGCCGAGGAGCGGCGCGTCATGCACGTGGCGGTCACGCGCGCCGAGGAGCACCTGATCCTCAGCGGCAGCTGGAATCCCGAGAAGGGCTGGCCCGGGGCCGGCCACCGCGCCCCGGCGCTGGCCTGGCTCGGGCCGGGCCTGTGGGACGCCGCCGGCGAGGCGCCGGCGAGCCTGACCGTGCGCGACGGGGCCGCGACCGCCGAGGTCGCGGTGACGGTCGACCGCCCCGGCACGCCCGGCGCCGAGGCCGAGACCGAGGCCGAGGGGCCGGGCCCGGCGCCGGCGCCCGGCCCGTCCGGGCCCGCGCCCGCCGCCCCGGGCGCGCCCGGGGCGCTGCCCACGCCCGAGCCGGCCGCGGTGCCGGCGACGCTGAGCTACTCGTCACTGAGCGACTACCGCGCCTGCCCGTACTCGTGGTACCTGCGCCGCGTGCTGCGCCTGCCGCGCCGGGACGCCTCCGACCTGGCGCAGCTCGTCCCGCCCGGGCGCCGCGACGACGCGCTCGTGCGCGGAACGATCGCCCACCTCGTGCTCGAGCACGCCGACCTGCGGGCCGCGGGCGCGCCGTCGCCGGAGGCGATCCGCGCGGCGGCCGCGCTGGCCGGCGCCGAGCTCGACGAGGACCAGCTGGCCGACCAGGCGCAGCTCGCCGCCGGATTCCTGGACTCACCCCTGCGCGCGCGGGTCGCGGCCTGCCCCGACGTGCGCCGCGAGGCGCCGTTCGCCTATCCGCTCGCCGGGCCGGGCGCGGACGGCCCGATCGTGCAGGGCGTGATCGACCTGATCGCCCGTGACGGCGAGGACGCGCTCGTCATCGACTACAAGACCGACCGCCTCGGCCCCGATGAGGACCCCGAGGAGCTCGTGCGCCGCGACTACCCGATCCAGCGCGCGCTCTACGCGCTGGCGGCGCTGCGCGCCGGCGCGCGGCGGGCCGAGGTCGTGCACCTCTTCCTGGCCCGCCCGCAGGACCCCGCGAGCGCCGTCTTCACCGCCGCGGACCTGCCGCAGCTCGAGGCCCGGCTGCGCGAGGCCGCCGGGGGGCTGCTGCACGGCGTCTTCCCCGTGGCGGCCGAGCCGCACGCGGGCCTCTGCGCGACCTGCCCGGGACGCGGCGGCCTGTGTTCGTGGCCGGCCGAGCGCACCGGGCGCCCGGTCCCCGGTCAGCCGTCCTGAGCCGCCGGGGCGGAGGGCGCCTCGCGCCGGCGGGCGGCGAGCACGGCGTCGAGCTCGGCGCCGTAGAGAAAGGCGATCGCCAGCAGGTAGAGCCAGAGCAGCAGCACGATCGCGGCCGAGAACGCGCCGTAGAGCGCGCCGTAGCTCGCGAAGTTCGTCACGTAGAACGAGAACCCGAGCGTGGCCAGGACCCAGCCGCCGACGGTGACGAGCGCCCCCGTCGTCACGAGCCGCCGCCGGCGCGCCGCCTCGGTCGGCGCGAAGCGCATCACCACCGCCACCGCGACCAGCGCGAGCAGCAGCGCCGCCGGCCAGCGCGCGAGGTTCCAGGCCCCCAGCGCGCCGTCGCCGATCCCGATCAGGTCGACGAGGTTGCGCGCGAGGCTGCCGCCGACCAG
>JALOLQ010000072.1 GCA_025455895.1 Solirubrobacteraceae bacterium | reverse complement strand
GCCGGTCGAGCGCCCGCAGCAGCGGAACGCGGAAGTGCTCCTCGTAGGCGGACTGCCAGATCGCCGGGCGGGCCGGGACGGGCACCTCCTCGAGGATCGCCGCGATCGCCGGGCGGGTCTCGGGCCCGGCGGCGAGCGCCGCGGCGACGGCGGCGGTCCGCGCCTCGAGGCCGCGGTCGTCGAGAGCGGCGGGCGCCTCGGCGATCGCCCGCTGGAGCTCGGCCAGCCCCCCGGCGCGCTCGGCGGCGGCGCGCACGAGCAGCGCCTCGAGCGAGACGCGCACCGCGAGCAGGTCGACGAGCCCGGCCGGCGCGGCGCTCTCGTCGGGGCGGTTCTCCGCGCGCCAGCGGATCGCGCTCGCCCACCCGGGGCGCCGGCCCAGGTGACGGCGCAGCTCGGCGCCGCGCGCCGCCTCGGCGCCGCCGAGCACGCGCAGGCCCTCGGCGAGCGCGTCGGCCGGGTCCTCGGGGAGCGCCGCGACCTGCGCGCGCAGGTCTCCGGCGCCCAGGCGCCGCAGCCCGCGGTCGTGGGCGCCGATCGCCCGCCAGGCGCCGTACAGGCCCCGGTCGCGGTCGGGCATCGCCCAGGCGGCCTGGCCCTCGTCGAGGAACGCCGCGCACCAGCCATCGACCTCGTCGTCCACCGCCGCGGCGATCGACGTGCCCAGCAGCGCGTCGACGCGCTCGGCCGCGGTCGGCTCGGGGGCCGGGCCGGGCGCCGGCGGCGCGTGGCGCAGATCGGCGATCAGGACGTCGGCGGGCTCGATCTCGCGCTCCCCGGCGTGCACCGGTGGGTAAGCGAGCGCGCCGGGATGGCGCCGCTCGAGCGCGCGGCGCAGGTCCTCGTCGGTGACGCGGCCCTCGGCGGCCAGGGCCCGGAAGCGCTCCTCCCCGAGATGGCCGCGCGCGCCCATCGTGGCCTCCGCGACGCGCACCGCCTGCTCGAAGCCCTGCTCCTCGAGGCCGCCGAGCGGGTTGACGGCGATGAACGAGCTCAGCGGCCAGTTCGGGACGAGGATGTCGGCGGCGAGGCCGACCTCCGCCCGCAGGCGGGCGCGCAGCTCGGGCGTGCGATCGATGGCGTGGGTCATCACAGGCTCCTGGCCGGGGTCGGGTCGAGGGGTCGGGCGGTCGGGTGGGCGCCGTCCGGGCGCAGCCGGCCCGGCAGCGCCCGGACGGTGTCGGGCACGTCGCCGGCGCGCCGCGTGGCGGCGTACAGCGCGCGGCGCGCTCCGGCGGCGCGCGCGCCCAGGCGCGCGGCCGTGGCCGGCGAGGCCTCGGCGATCCAGTTCAGCGCGAGCGCGAGCGCCGCGACCGCCAGGACCGGGATCGCCAGCCAGGCGGGCGCCCAGCCGCTGAGGTCGGCCGCCGGCAGGTCCGGCGCGAGGAACGTCTTGAAGGCGCTCAGCAGGCCGACGTACGCGGCGATCGCCAGCCCGAGCAGCGCGAACGCGGCGGTGACCCGGGCCGCGTCCCCGGGCCGCCGCAGCCGCAGCCACCAGAAGCCGGCCTGCGCGGCCGTGGCCCAGGCGAAGGCGAGCAGGATCAGGCCGCCGGGCTGGGCGGCGAGGTCGGGGGCGATCAGGGCGACCGACCCGGCGAGCAGCGCGAACGTGACGCTCAGGGCGACGGCGGCGTCGCGCGCCCCGCGGCCGGCCCCGCCGACCCGCTGCGCGGCGCGCGGCGCGCGGCGCAGGCGCTGGCGCTCGTGGATCACCGAGCCGGAGCCGAGGAAGAGCGTCGCCTTGTACATCCCGTGGGCGACGAGGTGGAAGATCGCGGCCGAGAGCGCGCCGAGCGACGCCTGCACGACCATGAAGCCCATCTGCCCCATCGTCGAGTGGGCGAGCTGGCCCTTCACGTCGGCGCGCGCGAGCATCAGGATCGTCCCGTAGAGGGCGGTGACCGCGCCGGCCGCGAAGGCCACCAGGATCGCGCCGGGGGCGAGCACGAGGATCGGCGCCAGCATCACGAGCAGGATGCCGCCGGCGTTGACGATCCCGGCGTGCAGCAGCGCCGAGACCGGCGTCGGGGCGGCCACCGTCCCCGGCAGCCAGGACCCGAACGGCACCTGCGCCGAGCGGGCGAGCGCGGCGATGACGATCAGCGTGGCGACGAGCGCCGGCAGGCTCAGGCCGAGGACCTCGCGGCCCTCGAGCGCCGCCGCGGCCGCGGAGGTGTCGCGCAGGCTGAGGTCCCCGACCGCGGCCACGATCAGCGCGGCGGCGAGCACGAGCGCCCCGTCGCCGATGGTGAAGATCGCCGCGCCGCGCCGCGCCGCGCGGCGGGCCGCGGGCAGCCCGCGCTCGTGGGCGAGCAGGCCGACGAGCGCCGCGCCGGCCAGGACCCACGCGACGGCGAGCACGACGATCGTGCCGGCGCTCACCATCGCCGCGGTGGCGCTGACGGCGACGGCGGTCAGGACGAAGAAGCGCGCGTAGCGCGGGTCGCCCTGGAGGTAGCGGGTGGCGAAGACCTGGACGACGAGGCCGACGAGCAGGACGAGGACGAGCAGCACCCCGGCGAGACGGCCGGCGGCGAGCCCGGCGCCGTCGCCGAAGCCGAGGAACACGGGGTCGCCGGCGGCGACGGCGACGAGCACGACGGCGGCGGCCAGGGTCCCGAGCGCGGTGCCCGCCACGGCGGCCTGCGCGCCGCGCTCGCCGCCGCCGCGGATCAGCAGCGACGCGAGCGCCGCAGCGGCGGTCGGGGCCAGGACCGTGACGGCCAGGACCGCGGGGATGATGCCTCCGGAAGCACTCATGCGCTTCAGAATAGACGAAATACAAATCGCGTGTCAAGACACGCGTTTTCCATGGCCGACGTTCTGCGCGCCACGCTCGGGCCGGATGCGTCAGGATGCGCCGATGCCCGAACCGTTCAGCGAAGGCGACCCGATCTGGGTCGAGCAGGCCGGCGGCGAGCCGCGCCCGGCGATCTACGTCGGCGAGGCCGACCAGGCCAGCTGGTTCGGGGGCGGCCCGGCGGTCTACGTCGTCTTCACCGACACGCGCGAGGGCGCGGAGGTCGGGATGGCGCAGGTGGTCCGGCGCGAGCCGGGCGACCCCGCCTGAGTCAGAGCGCCTCCACCAGGCTCGCCAGCGCGGCCTCGCGGCACGGACCGGTGCGCTGCCAGGCGATCCGCCCGTCCCGGCCCGCGAGCACGACGGCGATCTCGCCGTCCCCGCGCAGGCCCAGCGCGCGCTGCACCCGCCCGGTGTCCGTGTAGGCCGTGAGCGTCCGCGCGCACGCCTCGGGATCCCCGATGCCGGCGCGCATGCCCCCGTCGATCAGCGCGCGGGCCGGCGTCCACCGGCGCCCGAGCACCGGGATCTCGACGACCGCGAGCCCGGGGCGCTCCGCCGCGAGCGCCAGCAGCCCGGGCAGCCACGTGTCCACGTCGGCCTGCTGCTCGCGCCGGAAGGCGACGAGCGCGACGCAGCGCTCGCCCGGGAGGTCTGCCGGCAGGCGGTACGCGCGGCCGTCGAGGCCGCGCGCGTCGACGGCCGGGAAGCGCGACGGAGCGGTGCGCGGCACGACTAGCCGAGGATCTCGCGCTTGAGCCGCTCGAACTCCGCGGCGGTGATCGCGCCGCTGTCGCGCAGCTTCGCGAGGCGCTCGAGCTGCTCCACCGGATCGTCCTCGGCGGGCGCCGGGACCCCGGGCATCGGGGTGAACGGCACGATCGGCGCCGGCCCCGGGGCGGACGCGGCCGGCCCGGTCGGCGCGGCGGGCGAGAGATCCCCGGGGATGCCCTCGAGCCGCGGCGCGGCGTCGGGCTTCGGCCGCCGCCGGCGCCGCCCGCCGAGGGCCAGGCCCCCGATCAGCGGGATCACGCCCATCGGGATGAAGACGACGAACAGCGTGATCGCCGCGATCTTCGCCCCGCCGCCGTCGTCGACCGCCGCGGGGCCGAACGCCGCGAGCCCGCAGGCCGCCGCCGCGCCGAGGAACGTGAACGACCACATGAGGGTCCCCAGCCCGAGCCCGGCGCGCCCGGCCCGCCCCGCGCGGGCCCAGCCCGCCGAGTAGAGCGCGATCCCGAGCAGCCCGCCGAAGATCGAGCCGACGAGCAGCACGATCTTCGTTCCCGTGCCCGGCGGGCACGGGCGCGCGCTGACGTACGGCCCGCCGGTCGCGCAGGTTCCGATCCGCATCACGCTGTAGAGCGCCCAGCAGAAGCCGGCGACCGCCGCGGTGCAGGTCACGAGGCCCGCGAGGATCAGCAGCGCGCCGCCCGCGCCCGGCCCGGAGCGCTCCGGCGCGGAGCCGGCCGCCGAGGGGCTCACCGAGATGCTCACCGGGCCGGCTCCCAGTTCCCGCGCACGCCGGTCCCGTCGAGGCGGGCGACGTAGTCCCGGCGGTCCGGGCGCGTGCCGCGCTCGAGCTTCAGGAACCACCCGGGGTTCTCCGCCCCGCCGGTGAGGTTCACGTAGTCGACGTCCTCCGGCGCCGTGCCCGTGCGGCGGTTCACGGCGCGCAGGATCCGCTCCGGGGCTCCGGCCGGCACCTCCGCCAGGCCCTCCTCGACGCCCTCGGAGGTCGAGGACTCGTCGAGGCCCAGGCCGGCGTCGATCCGCACCTGGTGGACGACGAAGTCCGGCGTGCGCACGCTGAGGTCGGCCCGGGTCGGCTCCACGCGCAGGCCGACGATGCGCCCGTCCGGCCAGCGCTCGCGGACCTTGCGCAGGCCCGCGGCGAGCCGCTCCTCGCGCACGAGCGACAGCGCGCCGAGGCCGGTGACCTCGCCGCGCGCCGCCTTCTGGACGGGGTCGTCGACCGCGCGGCTCTCCGCGCGCCAGAGCACGCCGGCGGTGAGCGCCAGCGTCACGATCGCCCAGACCGCGAGCAGCGGCCCCTCGCGCACCTCCCGTGCCTCAGGCCGCGGGCGCGAACGTCACGTTGTCGCGGTTCTCCGGGTCGATCTTCAGCGCGTACTCCGAGCCGGGTTGGTAGCCGGACGTGTCCGTGCCCGCGATCGTCATCCGGTGGGTGACCTGGTAGGGCTCGCCGCCGGCGACGGTGACGACGAGGTCGAGGTCGAGCACGACGTTGCCCGCCAGCCGCTCGCCCGTGTCGCGCGCGTCCTTGATCACCCCGGTGCCGTCGAGGCCCTCGGCCCACAGACGCCGCATCTCGGCCCCGCTCGCGTTGATCGCCGCCGCGTCGGCGGCCATGTCGCCGCCCGCGCCCATCGCGCCCATGCCGCCGGCGGCCGCCATCTGCGCCGCCGCCTGCTCCTGCATCTGGCGCGCCTGGTCCATCGAGTCCTTCATGCCCTTGAACAGGCCCATCGCGATTCCCCTCTCGTGTGGCGTGTGTGGTGGGTCAGAGCTCGCCGAGGATCTTGGCCTTCTGGGCCTCGAACTCGGCGTCGGTCAGCAGGCCCTTCTCCTTCAGCGCCGCGAGCCGCTCGAGGCGCGAGGCCGGGTCCTGCGGGATCTGCGCCGCCGCGGCCGAGGCCGCGCCCGACTGGGCCATCGAGGCCGCGTAGGCGCCCTGCGCGCCCCAGTCCATGACGACCGCGGTGGGATCCTCGGGGTCGACCTTCACCGCCATCGTCGCGCCGGGCTGGAGCATCGGCGCCTGCATCCGCGGGACCGGCTGGCGGACCGCCGTGGTGTAGGGCGCGTGGCCCGGCACGGTGACCTCGAGCTGCAGCTCGCAGACCGGGTGCTGGTTGAGGGTCGCGCCGGTGTCGGCGATGCTCAGCAGCTTCGCGGTGCCCGCGACGCCCGTGGCGTTCAGCTGCTGCATCTGCTGGACGCCCTCCATCGCCGCCTTGGCCTGGCTGATCCCCTCGCTCATCGACGGCCGCGGCTGCTGGCGGGCCATGTCGTTGAGGTCCTTGAGATCACGGAGCCCCTTCATGAATCCCATGGCGCGGCATCCTCCCCGCCCGGGCGGCCCGTGTCCAGGGCTGCGGACGGATCACACAGAGCGCGGGGCGTCCCACGAGGCCCCGACGAGCACCGGCTCGGGGCGCAGCGCGACGCCGAACGCCGCCGCCACCCCGCCCGCGATCTCGCGGGCGGCGCCGAGCAGCTCGGCCGTCGTCGCCCCGCCGCGGTTGGTGAGCGCGAGCGCGTGCTTGTCCGAGAGGCCGACGGCGCCCCAGCGCCGGCCGCGGCGGAAGCCGGCGTGCTCGATGAGCCAGGCCGCCGAGAGCTTGACGCCCGCATCCTCCGGGAAGCCGGGCGGAGACGCCTCGGGCCCGAGGCGCTCGCGCACGCGGTCCAGGAACCGCTCGTGCTGGTCCGGCGTGAGCACCGGATTCGTGAAGAACGAGCCTGCGCTCCAGGTGTCGTGGTCCTCCGGGTCGACGACCATGCCCTTGGCCCGCCGCAGGCCGAGCACCGCCTCGCGCACCTCGGCGAGCGGCGGGCGGTCGCCGGGAACGGCGCCGAGCGCGCGCGCCAGTTCCGGGTAGCGCAGCGGGCACGCGGCCGCCGAGCGCTCGAGGTCGAAGGCGACCGCGAGGACGACGTGGCGGGCCGAGCCCTTGAAGACGCTCGTGCGGTAGCGGAAGCCGCAGCGCTCGGGCGGCAGGTCCTCGATCGTCCCGGTCTCCCGGTCGAGCACGCGCACCGCGGCGATCGTCGCGGCGACCTCCTGGCCGTAGGCGCCGACGTTCTGGATCGGCGTCGCGCCGGCCGAGCCGGGGATGCCGGCCAGGCACTCGATCCCGGCCAGGCCGTCCGCGACCGCCTGTGCGACGAGCGCGTCCCACGGCTCGCCCGCCTGCACGGTGAGGCGCACGACGTCCCCCGCACGCTGCTCGAACGTCACGCCGGACGTGCGCACGTGCACGACGCGGCCGGGGAACCCGGCGTCGGCGATGACGACGTTCGAGCCGCCCGCCAGCAGGAGGACGTCCTCCCCCGCGGCGTCCGCCTCGCCGACGCACGCGACGAGCGCCGCCTCGTCGGTGACCTCGTCCAGCCGCGTCGCCGGCCCGCCGAGGCGCAGCGTGGTCAGGGGCGCGAGCGGCACGCCGGTGCGCGGTTCGGGCACGGCGAGCAAGGGTAGTCGGGGCCGCGCCGCTCAGGGCGCCGGCGGCCCGATCGGCGGCAGCGGACGCCGCGCGATCTCGGCCGCCTCGGCCGCGGGGACCCCGTAGCTGCGCAGGACCCCTTCCGCGTGCG
>JALOLQ010000071.1 GCA_025455895.1 Solirubrobacteraceae bacterium | reverse complement strand
CGCCGGTCCGTCGTCGGGCCGCCCGTGATGCCCCGCCGCCGCAGCACCCCGCTCCGCGCCCCGCTCGCACTCGCCGCCGCGCTCGTCCTGGCGCTCGTGGCGAGCCCGGCCGCGCTCGCGACCCCGACCGGCGGGCTCACGCTGTCGAGCGTCACGAGCCGCCCCGGCTCGGTGCCCGCGTACGACCTCGCCGGCACCGCGCAGGTCACCACCGACTGCCCGAGCGGCTCGAGCTGCGGCTCGTGGTACGCGGTGATCACGAGCGTCCCCGCGGACCGCGCCTGCTCGTCGGCCGGCACCGGGGCGTGGGTCGGCCCGGTCACCCAGGGCGCCGCCGGCACCTTCCGCGCCGTCTGGGAGGAGCGCGCCCCGGGGCCGCGCCGCGCGTGCCTCTACCTCTACGACAACGACGGCAAGACGCTCGTCGGCGAGGCGCCGTACGAGCCGCCGCCCGGCACGCCGCAGCCGCCCCCGCCCTCCACCGACCCGCTCGCGGGCCTCACGACCGCCCGGATCCCCGCGGCCATCGGCCGCCAGGGCTCCGCGCGCTTCGTCACCTCGGTCGCGAACCTCCCGGCCAAGGTCCGCCGCGCGCGCTGGGAGGCGATGGCCGAGACGAGCGCCCGCCGCTGGGGCCTGCGCAGCACCGGGGTCACGCGGCGCGAGGTCGTCGCCTTCGACCGGCGCAACCAGGTCGGCTTCGGCGACACGCGCCGCGGCGTGCTCGGCGTCCAGCGCGACTCGTACCTCGTGCGCCGCACGATCGGCCAGCGCCGCTGCACGCTCCGGGACGGGCGCCGCGTGTGCCGCTACCGCGGCTCCCGGATCCTCCAGCGCGTGCTGATCGACCAGGACGTCACGCTCAACCCGCGGGTCCCCTGGCAGGAGGGCCCGGCGCCCCCCAGCGACGAGGAGTACGACCTGCAGTCCGTGCTCGTCCACGAGCTCGGCCACCTCGCCGGCAACGCGCGCCACGTCCCCCGCTGCGGACGCGTCTCGAGCCCGATGATCGCCGCGCTCGGCCCGGGTGAGTGGTGGCGCTCGCCGGGCGACCGCTTCATCGCCGGCGACTGCAACGCCCCCGCGAACGCCTCCCGCGCCCGGCCCGGGCTCGGGCTCGGGCGCTTCGAGCACGTGACGCTCACGCGCACCGTCTGGGTGCGATAGCCCGCCTCAGCGCGGCAGGTTCATCCCGAGCAGCTTCGGGAGCTTCGTGATCGCGCGGGTCACGGGATCCACCGGCGCGCCGCGCTCGTCGAGCTCGTCCTTGCGGATGAACGCGCTGCGGATCAGCGCGCCGCCGGTCGCCCGGAACGGCTCCGGCGGGAAGTGCTTCTTCGGCGGCGCGACGAGCGGCAGCGTCGTGACCTCGTCGCGCACGCCGAGCGCGAGCCCCGAGAGGATCCGGCCGCCCAGGTGCGACGGGCCGACGCCGTGGCCGGTGAAGCCCCAGCCGGCGTGCAGCGCGCCGGACGAGCGGTAGATCGGCAGCCGGTTCGGCGCGACGTCGATCGGACCGCCCCACGCGTGGGTGAGGTCGCGGCCCTCGAGGGCGGGGAAGAAGCGCCGCAGCGTGGCCGCGGTCCTCTCGATCACCTCGGGGTCGACGTCGAGGTGCGGGTCATGCCGCGCGCCGCGGTTCATGCGCCCGCCGCCCCAGCCGAAGGCGATCCGCCCGTCCGGCGTGGTGCGGAAGTAGTGCAGCATGCGCCGGCAGTCGGCGAGCGCCTCGCCCCCGGTCCAGCCCACCTCGGCGAGCACGTCGGGCACCGGCTCGGTGAGCACGATGTGGCTCGAGGCGGCGCTCAGCTCGCGCCCGAACGCGGGCCACCCGAGCGTGCGCCAGTTCACGGCGAGCACCGCCGCCGGCGCGGTGACCCGGCCGGCCCGGGTCTTGACGACGAGCTTCCCGCGGCGCTGCTCGAGCTCGCGGACCTCGCTGTCCTCGTGGATCTGCACGCCGCGCTTGAGCAGCGCCGCCCGCAGTGCGAACGCGAGCCGCGCGGGCTGCACGGTGGCGGCGGTGCGCTGCGCCGCCGCGCCGCGGAACACCGGGGACGCGCAGATGTCCTGGACCTGGCGCGGGCTCAGCTCGACGAGCTCATCGCCGTGGCCGAGCGCGCGCAGCGCGAGCAGCTCCTCGCGCCACGTCCCGTCCTGCGCGGCCGCGGTGGCGATCTGCACCTGCGGCACCGCGCGGTACCAGGCGTCCACGCGCCCGCGGGCGAGGAACTCGCCGATCGCCCGGATCGAGGCGTCCGCCTCGCGCGCGAGGCGCACCGCGGGGTCGAGCCCGAAGCGCCGCGCCAGCTCGGGCACGTGGTCCCAGTAGCCGTTCACGAAGCCGCCGTTGCGGCCGCTGGGCCCGAAGCCGCAGCGCTCGCGCTCGAGCAGCACGACCGTCGCGCCCGGATCGCGCTCGAGCACGTGCCAGGCCGTCCACATGCCGAGGTAGCCGCCGCCGATGACCACGACGTCGGCCTCCGTCCACGCCTCGAGCGGGGCGCAGGGCTCCGGGGCGCCGGCCTCCTCGATCCAGTAGCCGGTGGCGGTGTGCAGCATCGCCTGCACCCTAACGAGCGGCCGGGGTCATCCGATCCTGGCGCGTCGGCCGTATCTCCCGCCGAGACGAGCCACCGCCGACCGAAGGAGCATCGCCATGGGCCAGCCGCTGGATCAGAAGACCGCCGACCTGCTCGGCCGGCCGAACTTCGCCACCGTCTCGACGCTGCGCAAGGACGGGACCGTCCAGGGCGTCGTCGTCTGGGTGGACGCCGACGCGGACGGGAACCTCGTCCTCAACACCGCCGAGGGCCGGGCCTGGCGCAGGAACGTCGCGCGCGACCCGCGCATCACCGTCACCGTGCCGAACGCCGAGAACCCCTACGAGTTCGTCTCGGTGACCGGGCGCGTGGTGCACGAGGACCACGAGAGCGCCGACGCCCACATCGACGCGATGGCCAAGAAGTACCTCGGCCAGGACACCTACCCGTTCCGCCAGGAGGGCGAGGTGCGGGTGAAGCTCACGGTCGAGCCCGACCGCGTGACGCACTTCACCGGCGGCTGAGCTCAGGCCAGCAGCACCTCGAGCTCGCCCACGATCCCGGCGGGGGCCACGAGCACCCCGTCGGGCAGGCCGTCGCGCGCCGGCAGCGGGCGCTGCTCGAGGCCGGCCGCCGCGCAGAGCATGAGCCCCGCCGCCACGTCCCAGGGCTGCACCCCGCGCTCGTAGTAGGCGTCGTAGCGGCCCGCGGCGGTCCACGCGAGGTCGAGCGCGGCGCTGCCGAAGCGGCGGATGTCGCGCACGCGCGGCAGCAGCTCCGCGACCTGCGCGGCCTGGGCGCGGCGGACGTCCGCGTCGTAGCCGAAGCCGGTCGCGACGAGCGCGCGGCCGAGGTCGTCGCAGGCCGACGGCGCGAGCGGCTCGTCCCCGAGCACGGCGCTCGTTCCCGCCACGGCGCGGAAGCACTCGCCGCGCAGCGGGTCGAGGATCACGCCGACCCGCCCCTCGCAGGCGACCGAGACGCACCACTGCGGCAGCCCGAAGAGGTAGTTGATCGTGCCGTCGAGCGGATCGACGACCCAGCGCAGCCCCGTCTCCCCCGCCTTGTCCGCGCCCTCCTCGCCGACCACCGCGTCCCCGGGGCGGTGCTCGAGCAGCACGTGGCGGATCGCCCGCTCGGCGGCGACGTCGGCCTCGCTGACGAGGTCGGTGGGCGTGCTCTTGGCCGTGACCTCCCCCGGGCCGCGGCGCCCCGCGTACTCGACGAGCACCGCCGCGGCCGCGCCCGCCGCGGCCTCGGCGACGGCGAGCAGGTCGGCGTCCGCCGGGTGGCCGGTGCTCACGCCTGATCCACAGGCGGGCGGCGGTCCGCCCACGGGCGCGCCTGCTCGAGCTGCGCGGCGAGCCGCAGCAGCGTGCGCTCGTCGCCGGGGCGGCCGGCGAGGTGCGCCGCGAGCGGCAGCCCGAGCGCGTCGAACCCGGCCGGCACCGACATCGCCGGCTGGCCGATCGCGTTCCAGACGCCGTAGAACGGCACGCGTGCGGCGGCGGCGTTCAGCGTCCACAGCGTGCCGCGCCCGTTGAGCTCGCCGACCCGGAACGGCGGGCCCGCGGCGCCGGGCAGCAGGACCACGTCGCAGTGGTCGAAGATCGTGTTGATCCGCCCGGCGAGCGTCGCCTCCGCGCGGCGCGCGGCGTCCACGCGGCTCTGCGGGATCAGGCGGCCCATGCGCGCCATGCCGCGGCTGCGCAGCTCCAGGCGCTCGGGGTGCGGCAGCACGGCGGCGTCGTCGGCGATCCCGCGCAGGTAGCGCACGAGAACGTTCGTGAACGCCCCGGGCCCGTAGTCGATCTCGTGCTCGACGACGGTGTGGCCGAGCTCGCGCAGCGCCGCGGCGGTGTCCTCGATCGCCGCGCGCTGCTCGGCGCCGAGCCTGGCCACCGCTCCGGGCGGGGCCTTCCAGGAGAGCGCCACGCGCAGCGGCGCGAGCGGCTCGGCGAGCGCCGCGGCGTAGCCGCCCGCGGGCGCGCCGTCGGCCGTCGCGTCGAGGAACAGCGCCGCGTCGGCGACGTGGCGGGCGAGCGGGCCGTACTGCGCGAGGCCCTGCCAGCCGTCGTGGTGGTCGGGGCCGAGCGAGATCCGGTCGCGCTGGGGCTTGATGCCGAAGAGGCCGTTGAACGAGGCGGGGATGCGGATCGAGCCCGCGCCGTCGGAGCCGAGCGCGACCCCGCACAGGCCGGCGGCGACCGCGGCGCCGGTGCCGCCGCTCGAGCCGCCCGGGGTGTAGGCGTCGTTCCACGGATTGCGCGCGGCGCCGTAGCCGAGCGACTCGGTGAACGGCCAGATCGTCAGCTCGGGGACGTTCGTCTTGCCGACGATCACCGCGCCCGCCGAGCGCAGCCGCACGACGACGTCGGAGTCCACGGGCTTCGGGGCCGAGCTCGTGGCCAGCGAGCCGAACGCGGTCGGCACGCCGGCGACGTCCGCGTCGTCCTTGATCGCGACGGGCACCCCGAGCAGCGGGCGATCCTGGCCCGACGAGCGGCGCGCGTCGGCCTGGTCGGCCTCCGCGAGCGCCCGCTCGTGGAAGACGACGCGGTAGGCGTTGAGGCGCGGGTTGAGGCGGTCGATCCGGGCGAGCGTCGTCTCGGTCAGCTCGCGCGCCGAGACCTCCCCCGCGCGGATCAGCCGGGCCTGCTCCGCCGCACCGGCGTAGGCGAGATCGGTGGCGTCCATCGGTGGCGGGCAGACTAGTGTGCCCGCGCGTGACGGGACGAGAGCCCAGCGGAGCGGCCGCGAGCGACGCCGAACGCCGCGCCGCCCGCGCGCTGGCCGGCGCGCTGCGCGCCCGGGGCCGCACGGCGCGGACCCCGGCCGTCTGGGTTCGCACCGCGTGGTGGCTGCCCGTCGCGCTGGCGTGCGCCCTGGGCGTGGCCGGGAGCGTGCTCTCGGTCGGCTCGCCCGGGCCCGGGCTCGCCGTCGCCGCCGCGGGCCTGCTCGTCCTGCTCGCCGACCTCATGCCGTGGGCCCCGGTCCGGCGGCTCACGATAGCGCGTGCGACGCAGAACGTCGTCTCGCCGCCGCCCGAGCGCCCCGGCGAGCGCCCCGTGACGCTCGTCCTGACGGCCGCCACCGACCTGCGCCGCCGCGGCTGGGCCGCGCGCCTGCCGGGAGGGGTGCGGCGCTGGGCGATCGCGGCGCTGGTCGCCGTGCTCGCCTGCGCGCTGACGCGGCTGCTCGGGGTCGACGGGGCGTGGCTCGGGATCGTGCAGCTGCCCCCGACGCTCGTGCTGCTCGTCGCCATCGTGGCGCTGCTCGACCAGGCCGGCGCGACGCCGCAGGGCGACGACAGCGCGCTGCGCGCCGCGCTCGCGACCCTCGACGCGCTCGACGCCGACCCGCCCCGGCGGCTCGACGTCGCCGTCGTCCTCGCCGGCGCGGGCGACACCGACCACGGCGGGCTGCGCGCCTGGCTGCGCGCCCGGCGCCGCCGGGGGCTGCGTCCCCGGCAGCTCGCCGTGGTGGCACTCGAGCCGTGCCCCGAGGGTGCGCCGGTCTGGTGGACGGCCGACGGCCTCGTCGTCCCCGCGCGGCTGCACCCGCAGCTCCAGGCCGCCGCCCGCGCCGCGGCCGCCGCGCACCCCGATCTCGGGGCGCGTCCCGTCCGCGGCAGCGACGCGACCGCCGCGGCCGCCGCCCGCGCGGGGCGCTGGCCGGCGATCGCGATCGGCGCCCGCCCGCCCGCCGGCGAGAGCGCTCCGGACGGCCCGGAGGCGGCGGCGGCGCTCGCGGTCGCGCTCGTGCGCGCGCTCGACGCGGACCTGGCCGGGGCGTCTGGGACGATCGCCTCCGATGCCGGCGACGACGGAGATCGGTGACGCGACGCGCCGCACCTGGCTGGCCGCGGAGCGCACGTGGCTCGCGTGGATGCGCACCGGCCTGGCCTTCGAGGGTCTCGCCCTCGCCGTCGGCAAGCTCGTCCCGGCCGTCGCCGACACGACGACGACCTGGCCGTACGAGGTGATCGGCGCCGCCTACGGCGTGCTCGGCGTCGTCGTGCTCGTCTATGCCGTCGCGCGGCGCCGCGCCGTCGAGGCCGCGCTGCCGCGCGGCGAGTACGTGAGCGCCTCGGACGGCGTGCTGCTCGGCACGCTCGCCGCCGCGGCCGTGCTCGGCCTGGCGACGGTCGTCGTCGTCCTCGCCACCTGATCGCCCGCGCCGGACGGCGGGTTCCGCGCGCCCGGCGGCGCCCGGCCGGTGCGCGGGCTGGACAGCGTCCGCCGCGCACGGGAGGCTTTGCACGTGGGGTCGCCGAACTGGTGGCCGGAATCCTGCAAGCACGCTCGGGGGCAGGCGTGTCTGCGCCGATGATGGGCCGGAGCCGATGAGCATCCTCAGCGAGGCCGCCGCCAAGAAAAAGAAGAAGCGCCGCAGGCGCAAGCCGAAGACCATCTGCCGCGTCGAGCGCCGCAAGGTGCGCGGCCGGACGGTGAAGAAGAAGGTCTGCCGCCCGCGGCGCAAGGTCAAGGTCCCGGTCCGCAAGCCCGGACCGTCGCCCGCGGCACCCCCCGTCACCACGCCGACCGGAGCGCTGCCCGTCCCCCCGGCCGCGCCGCCGCCCGCCCCGGACCCCCTGGTCCACGGCGGGGCGTTCGGCACCCGCC
>JALOLQ010000070.1 GCA_025455895.1 Solirubrobacteraceae bacterium | reverse complement strand
CGGCGCCGGCCAGCAGGCCCGCCGGGTCCTTGGCTCCGGCGAGCAGGAACGCGAGCGCGACGCCGGGCAGTGTGGCGTGGGCGACGGCGTCGCCGACGAGGCTGCGCCGGCGCAGCACGGCGAACGTCCCGAGCACACCGGCCGCGACGCCGAGCACGAGCGCCCCGGCGGCCACGACCGCGTCGGTGTACGGCAGCGGCAGGAGCTCGATCAGCGGGCCCACGCCGGCTCGTCCCCCGGAGCGGGCGCCGCGGCGGCCGTCCCGTACGCGCGCCGCAGCGCGGCCGGATCGAGCGCGTCGGCCACCGGGCCGCAGGCCACGGTCCGCACGTTGAGCAGCAGCGCCCAGTCGAACCAGGCGCGCACGGTCCCGAGGTCGTGGTGGACGAGCACGATCGCGCGGCCCTCGTCACGCAGGGCGCAGAGCAGCTCGAGCAGCGCGACCTCGGTGCGGGCGTCGATCCCGGTGAACGGCTCGTCGAGCAGCAGCACGCCGGCCTCCTGGGCGAGCGCGCGGCCGAGGAAGACGCGCTGGCGCTGGCCGCCGGAGAGCTCGTCGATCTGGCGCGAGGCGAACGGGGCCATGCCGACCCGTTCCAGGGCGGCGTCGACCGCGGCGTGGTCGGCGGCGCGCAGCCGCCGCAGCCAGCCGGCGGACGGGTAGCGGCCCATCTCGACGACCTCGCGCACGGTGATCGGGAAGTCCCAGTCGACGGCGTCACGCTGGGGCACGTAGGCCACGCGCTCGTGGGCGCCGCCGGCGGGGACGCCGGCGATCGTGATCAGCCCGGCCTCGACCGGGACGAGCCCGAGCGCCGCCTTGAGCAGCGTGGACTTGCCGGCGCCGTTGGGCCCGACGATCGCGCTGAGCGCCCCGGCGGGGAACGTCGCGTCGACGTCCCACAGCGCCGGGCGACCCCCGTAGGCGACGCTCAGGCCGCGGATGTCGAGCGCGGGGGCGCTCATCGCAGCCCCTCGGCGATCGCGCGCACGTTGTGGCGGACCATCCCGGCGTAGGTCCCCTCGAGCGTGCCCTCGGCGCCGGCCGCGTCGGAGAAGAGCTTGCCGCCCACGCGCGCGGGCTGCCCGCCGCGCCGCGCCGCGGCGAGGACCGCGTCCACGGTCTGCCGCGGCACGCTGGACTCGAGGAAGACGACCGGCAGGCGCCGCTCGGCGACGACGCCCGCGACGCGCTCGATGTCCGCGGTCGTGGCCTCGGTCTGCGTCGAGACGCCCTGGATCGCCTCGACCCGGAAGCCGTAGGCGCGCCCGAAGTAGTGGAACGCGTCATGCGAGGTGACGAGCACGCGCCGGGCGGGCGGGACGACCTCGAGCGTGCGGCGCACCCAGGCGTCGAGGTCCCCGAGCGCGGCGATCTCCTGCGCCCCGCGCAGGCGGTACTCGGCCGCGTGCTCGGGGTCGGCGCGCACGAGCGCGTCGGTCGCGGTGCGCGCCGCGCGGCGCCAGAGCCCGACGTCGAACCACACGTGCGGGTCGTAGCGCCCGCGCCCCTCGGCCCGCAGCGCCGAGCGCGGCAGGTCGCGCGTGACGGGCACCACGAGGCGCTCCTCGCCGAGCTCGGCGAACAGGTCCCCGAGCTTGCCCTCGAGCTCGAGCCCGCCGTAGAGCACGAGGTCGGCGCGGCGCAGGTCGGCGACGTCACCGGCACTGGCCTTGTAGAGGTGGGGATCGACGCCCGGGCCCATCAGCCCGTCGACCTCGACGCGCTCGCCGCCGATGCGCCGCGCGAGGTCGGTGATGAAGTTCGTCGTCGTCACGACGCGCAGCGGCTCCGCCCGCCCGCCCTCGCGGGCGCTCGCCGGCCCGCCCGGGCCGCCGCCCAGCACGGTCGCCAGCAGCGCCGCGAGCAGCGGCAGCGCGAGCGCGACCGCGATCGCCGCGGGTCTACGCACCGGCCACCTCCACGCGCATCGCCCGCGCGAGCGCGCCGCCGAGCACGTGCACGTCGTCGCCGAAGCGGCAGAAGACCGGGCCGCCGAACGGCTGCTTGTCGACGACCTCGACCTCCGCCCCCGGCGCGATCCCGCGCTCGGCGAGATAGCGCAGCATCTCGGGAGATCGGCGGTCGGGATCGGGTCCCCGTGCGGATCGTGGGTGGGGTGGCCGAGCCGCGCGTCGATCAGCGCCTCGAGGTCCTCGGAGATGTGGTGCTCGAGGATCTCCGCCTCGTCGTGCACGCGGTCCCACGGAACGCCCAGCTCGATGAGGAACAGCTCGAGCAGGCGATGGTGGCGGATGACCTCCAGCGCGACCCGCCGGCCCTCGTCGGTGAGGGCGACGCCGCGGTAGGGCTCGTGCGTGACGAGGCCCAGGTCGCCGAGCTTGCGCAGCATGCCGGAGGCCGACCCGGGCGTGACGCCGAGGCGCTGCGCCAGCGCGTTCGTCGTGACCGGGGCGCCGGACGCGCGCCGCTCGAGCGCGTAGATCGCCTTCGCGTAGTCCTCGACCGCCGCCGAGGGGCGCTGGTGCATCGCGTCCACAACCGAGATTATGGCATGCCGAAACCTCTGTGTCGCCATTCCATGACCGGCGGCGCCCGCGGCGCCTATGCTGGGCGGCGATGGTCGCCGGCCCCGATCCCGCCCGCTCCCCCCTGCGCGACGGCGCCGCGCTGGTCGACCGCGGGCACCGCGGCCGGCTGGCGATCTCCGGCGAGGACCGCGCGGAGGCGCTCAACGGCATCGTCACGAACGACGTCACGACGCTCACGCCCGGGACGGGCCAGCTTGCGGCCGTGCTGACGCCGAAGGGCAAGATGCTCGGCGAGCTGCGGGTCCTGCACGCCGGGGACGAGCTGCTGCTGGACATGGAGCGCGTCGCGCTCCAGCCGGTCTTCGACGCGCTGCGCCACGGCCTCGTCGGCTTCCGCGCCGACCTGCACAAGCGCACGCTCGAGCGCGGCGAGCTGTCGCTGCTCGGGCCGCGGGCGCGCGAGCTCGCCGGGGCACCGGAGCTGCCCGCCGAGGAGCACGCGAACGCCGCCGGGCAGATCGGCGGGGCGGCCGTGCGCCTGATCGCGACCGACGCGGGGGTCGACGTGCTCTGCGACGCCGCGGACACCGAGCGCGTGCGCGCCGCGCTGCTCGCCGCGGGGGCGGCCGAGGCGACCGAGGACGACGCCGACGTGCTGCGCGTCGAGCACGGCCGCCCGCGCTACGGCGTCGACCTCGACGACACCGTCATCCCCCAGGAGGCGGGCCTCAACGAGCGCGCCGTGAGCTTCACGAAGGGCTGCTACGTCGGCCAGGAGACGGTCGCCCGGCTCTTCTACAAGGGCAAGCCGAACCGCCACCTGCGCGGGCTGCGGCTGTCGGCGCCGGCGCCCACCGGCGCCGCCCTGCGGCTCGGCGAGCGTGAGGTGGGGACCCTGACGAGCTCGGTGGCTGTGCCCGGCGGCGCCGGCCGGCGCCGCGCAGGCGCAGCCCTCGCCGCGCCAGGCGTCGCGACCTTCGCGCACGGCGACCGCGGCGATCAGCAGGCCGACCACCGGGTCCAGCCACCACAGGCCGGCGAGCGCGTTGCCCACGAGGCCGACGAGCAGCGCCGCGGCGAGCGCCGCGCAGAGCAGGTTCTGCCGGCCCTCGCCGCGCGTCGCGGGCGAGCCGAGCTGGTCGGCCAGGCGCTGCTTGGCGATGCCGAGGATCGGCATGACGATCAGCGAGCCGAGCGCGAGGCCGATGCCGAGCAGCGTCGCGTCGGGGCGATGGCCCTCGGCCAGGGCGCGAAGCGATTCGAACGCGACGTACGGCGCGAGCAGGAAGAACTGGGCGGCCACGAGGCGCTGAGCGCGCTCCTCGGCCCGGGCCGCGTGGATGCGATGCACGGTGAAGCGCCAGATGATCACGAGCGAGGCGAGCCCCTCGACGACGGAGTCGAGCCCGAAGCCGACGAGCGCGATCGACCCGGCGAGGACGCCGGCGGTGATCGCGATCGCGCCCTCCGCCGTGATGAAGATGAGCGAGACCCACGAGAGGTTCCGCGCGCGGCGCGCGAGCCGCTCGACGTGCGCGCGGTCGGCCGCGAGGGCCGGAACGCCGTCCGCGCGGACGGGAACGCTGCTCACGCCGGCACCGCAGCCGCCGCGCCGAGCAGCGTGCGCCCGGCGGGCGTCAGCGCGTAGAGGACCATCTTGCCGTCCCGGCGCGAGCTCGCCAGGCCCGCCGCGCGCAGCGCGCGCAGGTGATGGGAGACGAGGTTCTCGGCGCGCCCGCTGACCCACGCCAGGTCGCACACGCAGAGCTCGCCGGCCTCGGCGAGCGCCGTGGCGAGGTGCAGGCGGGTCGGATCCCCCAGGGCCTTCATGCGCGCCGCAGCCGGGGTGAGCGCCTCCGCCGGCGGGAGCGTCGCGCGCAGGCGCTCGCCGAGGTCCAGGTCGAGGCAGAGCAGGTCACAGCGGTCGTCGGGCACGCAGACATCCTAACGCTCGTTGCAGCGTTAGGTCGAGGTGCGATTCACGCCGCCCGTGCCGCCGCGGCCGCGAGCGGCACCCCGGCGCCCTCGAGGAAGCGGGCGAGGCGACCGGGGCGCACGCCGCCCTCGAGCTCGAGCACCGGCGCGTCGTTTGCCGCGGCCCAGGCGTCCACGAGCCGCGCCTCGCCGAGCGCCTCGGCGCCGCCCGTCGCGGGCGCGCGCAGCGCCGCGGCCGTGCGCTCGGCGAGTGCGTCGGGGTCGCCGTCGAGCGGGCCCCAGTCGGCGAGCACGCCGCGCACGAGCCAGAACGCCTCGAACGTCCCGCCCTCGGGCGCCTCGTCGAGGATCAGCCGCGGCCGCGCGGTGTCCCCCAGCGGGCCGGCGCGGCGCAGCAGCACCGCCAGCCGCGCGCGGCGGCGGGCGAGCCACGCCGCGCGCTCGTAGCGGCGCGCCGCCGCCGCGGCCGCGATCAGCTCGTCGACGTGCGCGAGCAGCCGCCGTGCACCCGGACCCGGCCCGGTGAGCACGCCGAGGGCGGCGTCGAGCCGGCGGCGGTAGAGGTTCGGGTCCAGGTCGCCCAGGCACGGTGACAGGCAGCGCCCCATCTCCCCGTAGGCGGACGGGTGCTCGCGGCGCGGCAGCCGGCGGCCGCAGTGGCGCAGGCCGAACAGCGACACGAGCTGCTCGAGCAGCTCCGCCGCGGTCGCTCGCCCGCGGATCGGACCGACGTTCACCGCCGGCTCCGGCGCCGGCGCGGGCCCGAGCTCGAGCACCGGGAACGCGATGTCCAGCCGGCACCGCAGCCAGACGACGTCGTCCACGTGCTTGAGCTTCGCGTTCCCGGCCGGGCGATGGCGGTGCACCATCCGCTGCTCGAGCACGAGCGCGCCGAGCTCGGTGGCGGTCGGCAGGTGCTCGACCGTCTCGGCCTGCGCCGTCCAGCTCGTCGAGGGCGACGAGGGCTGGAAGTGCGCGCGCACCCGGCGGCGCACGCGCATCGACTTGCCGACGTACAGCACCTGGCCGGCGTCGTTGCGCACGAGGTAGACCCCGGGCGCGTCGCTCACGCCGCCGAGGTCGGGCAGGCGCCGGTGGGCGCGCCGCGGCAGCGCACCGCCGTCGGTGGCGCCGGCGCGCCGGCGGGCGGGGCGCCGCGGGCCGAGCAGCGCCAGCGCGTCCCCCACCGTCGCCGCGTTCGCGCACAGCCGCCCGAAGAGCGCGCAGAAGATCCGCGCGCACGTCTCCGCGTCGGCCAGCGCGCGGTGGGCCGTCTCGACCTCGATCCCGAGCGAGCCGGCGAGCAGGCCGAGCTTGCGCTGGCGCGCGAGCGGGTGCAGCCGGCGGGCGAGCGCCACGGTGCACAGGACCGGCGGGCCGGGCCACGCGAGCCCGGCGCGCTCGAACGCCTGGGCGAGCACGCGGCGGTCGAACGCCGCGCTGTGGGCCACGAGCACGCGGCCCTCGAGCAGCTCGGCGAGCTCGGGCAGCGTCGCCTCGGCCGGCGGCGCGGCGTCCGCCATCGCCTGCGTGATCCCCGTGAACCGCTGGATCCCCTTCGAGAGCGGGCGCAGCGGGCGCACGAGCGTCTCCCAGCGATCGTGCAGCTCGCCGCCGCCGACGAGGACGGCGCCGACCTCGGTCAGCTCGCAGGCCTCGCCCCCGAGACCGTTCGTCTCGGTGTCCACGACGAGGAACTCCGCGCTGCGCAGCGGGCTCGTGAGATCCATGCGCGGAGGTCTACGCGGCGCGCGGGACGCCATGCACGCGCGCTTGCGCCATGCCTGCGCATGGCCGCCGCCACTCGGGGTATCGTGCTGGCGAACGCACCAGGGAGGTCCGTCGTGAGTCTCATCACCCCGCAGCAGGCCCCGGAGCTCGACGAGCGCACGCGGGAGGCGTGGCAGCGCTACGTCGAGGAGCTTCGCGACCTCGAGGGCGCCGCCTACCAGGCGGCCGAGACCGAGGCCTGGGAGCACCTGCAGGCCGACCTCGCCGCGCTCGCCGCCGAGGCCGCCGAGCAGGCCGGCGCGGACCTCTGAGCACGGCCCCCTTCCGGAACCACCGCACGCTCGGGTAGGGTGCGCGGGCGGCGCAGGACGCGTCGCTGAGGAGACATGAGGACCGGGACGCGCAACACGCTGGGAATCGCGCTCGCGGGCGCGATCGCGCTCGCCGGTCTCGGCTGCGGTTCGGGCGAGAAGCACGAGAACCGCCTGCGCCCGCCGGTCCCGCTCCTGCTCAGCGCGTCGATCACGCCGGCGCGGATCACGCTCTCCCCCGCCCGGACCGGGGCGGGCCCGGTCACGCTGATCGTCACGAACCTCACCGGCTCCTCGCAGCAGGTGACCTTCGAGTCGGACACGCTGCCCGGGAGCGTCGAGGCGGTGCGCCAGCAGACCGCGCCGATCAACCCGCGCGACACCGCGACGCTCAAGGCGCGGCTCACGCCCGGGACCTACCGCCTGCGCGTCGGCGGCGACCTCGTGACGCCGGCGCGGCTCGCCGTCGGGCCCAAGCGCCCGTCGTCGCAGAACGACCTGATGCTCCCGTAGCCGCCGCGGCGACGGAGCGATGATGATCTCGCCCGCTCCGCGGGCTCGATCATCATCACGCTTGCGCAATGGATGACGGTTCGCAATACTTGCGCCTGTGCAAGCATCACCCGTCACCACCGCCGACCCGCTCGCCGAGCGCCTGCTGCTCGTCTGGAAGGAGCTGACGAGCCTCGCCGTCACCGACGTCGTCGAGGTGCTCGAGGACCTCGACCTCACGCTCGGGCAGCTCAAGCTGCTCGAGGTGATCGCCGCCGACGACGAGCGCCCGTCGGTGAAGGCGCTGAGCGAGCACCTCGGCTGCTCGCTCGCCAGCTCGAGCCGCGCGGCGGACGCGCTCGTGCGCCGCGGGCTGCTCGAGCGCCACGAGGACGAGCACGACCGCCGCGTCAAGCGCCTCGCGCTGACGCCGGCGGGCGAGGCGGCGCTGCTGCGCATCGACACCGTGCGCCTGACCGCGCTCGAGCGGTTCGCCACCCGCCTGAGCGCCGGTCAGCGCGCCCGCCTGCGCGAGGCCCTCGACGACATCACCGGAGGCTGACCGGTGGCCCGCTCGCTGCCCGTCGTGCCGGACGCCGACCGCCGCTGGTGGACGCTCGGCGCGATGTGCTTCGCGCTGTTCATGGTGATGCTCGACAACACGGTCGTGAACGTCGCGCTGCCGTCGATCCAGCGCGACCTCGACGTCTCGACCGCGAACCTCGAGTGGACGGTCAACGCCTACACGCTGAGCTTCGCCGTGCTGCTCGTCACCGGCGGGCGCCTGGGCGACATCTTCGGCCGGCGGCGCTGGTTCCTCATCGGCGTGGCGATCTTCGGCGCCTCGAGCCTCTTCATCGCGTTCTCGCAGACCGCGACCTGGCTGGTCGCCGGGCGCGCCGCCCAGGGCGTCGGCGCCGCGTTCATGATGCCCGCGACGCTCTCGATCATCACGAACGCGTTCCCGCCCCAGGAGCGCGGCAAGGCGATCGGGACCTGGGCCGGGGCCAGCGCCGTCGCGCTCGCGATCGGGCCGGTGGTCGGCGGCTTCCTCGTCGAGCAGGTCTCCTGGCAGTCGATCTTCCTCATCAACGTGCCGGTCGCCGTGGCCGCCGTGTTCGTGACGCTCTGGGCGACGCGCGAGTCGCGCGACCCGACCGCGACCCGCACCGTCGACGTCACCGGCGTCGTGACCCTCACCGTCGGCCTCGGGGCGCTCGTGCTCGGCCTCGTCGAGGGCAACGCCTGGGGCTGGACCTCGCCGCGGATCCTCGTGCTGTTCGCGCTCGCCGCCGGCGGCCTGACCGCGTTCGTCATCGCCGAGCACCGCGTGCGCGCGCCGATGCTCGACTTCACCTACTTCCGCTCGCGCTCGTTCCTGGGCGCGAACGTCGTCGCCTTCATCGTGAGCTTCGCGATGCTCGCGATGTTCTTCTTCATCGCGCTCTACATGCAGAACGTGCGCGGCTACAGCCCGCTCGAGGCCGGGGTGCGCTTCCTGCCCTCGACGGTCGTGATCATCTTCATGGGCCCGATCGCCGGGCGGCTGGCCGACCGGATCGGCCCGCGGCCGCTGATGTCGGCCGGGCTCGTGCTCACGTCGTTCTCGCTGTTCCTGCAGAGCTTCCTCGCGCCGGACACGCCGTACCTCTACCTCGCCGCCGGCTTCGCGCTGATGGGCTTCGGCATGGGCCTCGTGATGTCCCCGATGAGCACCGCGGCGATGAACGCGGTGGACCAGAGCAAGGCCGGGGCGGCGTCCGGGATCCTCTCGATGAGCCGCATGGTCGGCGGCACCTTCGGCGTCGCGGTGATGGGCGCGCTGATCCAGTCGCTCGGGCGCGGGCGTCTCGAGGAGCTGCTGCCGCGCGCGGGCGAGGCGCAGATCGACCGCCTCACCGACGCGCTGGCCACCGGCGGAATGGGGATCCCCGGCGCCGCCGGCGCCGCGGTGCAGACCTCGTTCCTCGACGCGGTGAACCTCGCGATGAAGATCGGCTCGGGCTTCGCGCTGGTCGGCGCGCTCGCCGCCTGGCTGCTGATCGACGTCGGCCCCGCCGCCGCCCGGCGCCACGCGGAGCTCGACCCGCAGGAGCGCCTCGAGCTCGACCTCGTCGAGGCCGGGGACGCCGGCGGCGTCCCGCAGGCCGAGCCGGCCTTCGAGCGCGCCGCCCCGACCCGCTGAGCGGTCCGGCGCGGCCGCTAGCGTCGCGCCGGTGCAGGTCCTCGAGACCTTCGACCGCGAGCAGGTGGAGCGGCTGCTGGCCCGCGGCGAGCGCTTCTGGCTCGCGCTGCTGGCGCCCGACGAGGCGACGGTGCGCGAGGCGGGCGAGCTGCTCGGGCTGCATCCGCTCGCGGTGCGCAACTCGGTCGAGTTCGGGCAGCGGCCGAAGATCGACGACTACCCCGGCTCCGCGCTGCTCGTGTTCTTCGGCGCCCGCGCGGCCGAGGACGGCGACGGCCTGCTCCCCGCGCCCGTCGAGGTCCACTTCCACGTGACGGCGCGCGCGATCATGACCGTGCGCCGCCACGAGGCCGACCTGCTCGCCCCGGCCTACCGGCGCGCGGCGCTCGAGGACGTCACGACCGCCGAGGAGGCCCTCTACCGCGCGCTCGACATCCTCGTCGCGAGCTTCAGCCCCGCGCTCCAGGCCGTGGACGACGAGGTGGACGACCTCGAGGAGCAGGTGCTCGACGACCCGCGCCCGGAGATCCGCCGCCGGCTGCTGGACCTCAAGCACGCGCTCGCGCGGATGCGCCAGGTGATCGAGCCCCAGCGCGACGTGCTCGCCGGGCACCGCGATCTGCTCGACCGGCTGCCGGAGTTCCACGCCCACGGCGCCCACGACACGCTGCGCGACGTCTACGACCGGCTCGCGCTCGTCGCCCAGCAGCTCGACAGCGTCCGCGAGAGCCTCTCGAACGCGCTCGACCTCTACGTCTCGTCGGTCTCCAACCGGCTCAACGAGATCATGAAGGTGCTGACGATTGTCGCCACGTTCTTCCTGCCGCTGACCTTCATCACCGGCTTCTTCGGGCAGAACTTCCCGTGGATGATCAAGGAGATCAGCGGCGCGGCGGCCTTCCTGCTGCTCGGGGTCGGCCTCTCGCTCGTGGTGGTCGCGGGGCTCGCGACCTGGATGGTCCGGGCCGGGTACCTCGGGCGCCCCGGGCGCGGGACGCCCGGCGGCGAGCGCGGTCCGTAGTATTCGCTCCCGGCTGCCCGAGGGTGGCCGCCCGTTGCCCCAGCCCCCCGAGACCGGAGCCCCGCGAGCGCATCATGGCCGTCGACCTGTCCCAGATCTCCGAGGTGTCCACCGAGCCCGGTGAGCTGCCCAAGACCATGGCGGCCTGGGTGATCCGCGAGGAGCGCCACGGCGAGCCGAAGGACGCCTTCCAGATCGAGGAGATCGAGGTCCCCGAGCCCGAGGCGTTCGAGGTGATCGTCCGCGTCATGGCCGCGGGCGTGAACTTCAACAACGTCTGGGCGGCGCTCGGCCAGCCCGTCTCGGTCTTCCCCTACGGCGACCATCCCGAGTACGGCCATCACATCGGCGGCTCGGACGCCTCGGGCGTCGTCTGGAAGGTCGGCCCCGGCGTGACCCGCTGGAAGCCCGGCGACGAGGTCGTCATCCACTGCAACCAG
>JALOLQ010000069.1 GCA_025455895.1 Solirubrobacteraceae bacterium | reverse complement strand
CAGGTCGAGCGTGTAGATCTGCTTGCCCTTCAGCAGCTCGGGCACGTCGGCGTTCGTGATCCGCTGGGCGAGGCCCTCGACCACCGCGGTCTTGCCGACGCCCGGCTCGCCGATCAGCACCGGGTTGTTCTTCGTGCGGCGCGAGAGGATCTGCATGATCCGCTCGATCTCGGTCTCGCGGCCGACGACCGGGTCGAGCTTGCCCTCGGCGGCGAGCTTCGTGAGGTTGCGGCCGAACTGGTCGAGCAGCTTCGAGGACTTCTTGCCCTCGCCGGAGCCCGAGGCGGCCTGCGCGCCGCCCTGGCCACCGCCGCCGCCGGACCCCTGCCGCCGGCCGCCGGGGCCGGACAGCATCCGGATGACCTCGTTGCGGATCTTCTCGGAGTCCGCGTCGAAGTCGAGCAGGATCCGCGCCGCGACGCCCTCGTTCTCGCGCACGAGGCCGAGCAGGATGTGCTCGGTCCCGATGTAGTTGTGGCCGAGGCTCAGCGCCTCGCGCAGCGCGAGCTCGAGGACCTTCTTGGCGCGCGGGGTGAACGGGATCTGGCCGGAGGTGACCTCCTCGCCGGAGCCGACGATCCGCACCACCTGCGCGCGGACGCGCTCGACGGTGATGTCGAGGCTCTCGAGGACGCGGGCCGCGAGCCCCTCCTCCTCGCGCAGCAGGCCGAGCAGGATGTGCTCGGTGCCGATGTAGTTGTGCTTGAGGGTCCGCGCCTCTTCCTGCGCGAGGACGACCACCTGTCGGGCACGCTCGGTGAATCGCTCGAACATGTGCTGCTAGATCCTTCCTGGCCGGACGATGGGTGCGGGCTGGTCGGTCGTGACGGTGGTCTGGGCTCTGACGGGTTCGGGTCTGCGGGGTCGCGGACGACCCGCGGGCTCATCTTCTTTTTCGGATCGGACGTCCGAGCGGATGAGCGCACGGGGCGGTTTCAGCGGCATGGGCCAGTTTACCAGCGGGTCCCGGAGGGCCTTTCCCCTGTGAAGGCCTGATTCCGACGGGTTTCCCGGTGGATGCGCGGGTTCCTGCGAGACGGCGCGCCGCCGCTCGGGGTCCGGTCAGTCGCGCATCGCGGGGAACAGCACGATCTCGCGGATCGAGCGCTTCCCCGTCATGAGCATGACCAGCCGGTCGATCCCGAGGCCGACCCCGCCGGTCGGCGGCATGCCCTGCTCGAGCGCCTGGACGAAGACCTCGTCGTACGGCTGGGCCTCCTCGTCGCCCTCGCCGGCCAGCCGCGCCTGCGCGTCGAAGCGCCGGCGCTGCTCGTCCGGGTCGTTGAGCTCGGTGAACGCGTTGGCGATCTCCATCCCCGAGCAGAACGCCTCGAAGCGCTCGACGAGCCCCGGCTCGGAGCGGTGGTCCTTGGCGAACGGGGAGAGCTCCTTGGGGTAGTCGATGAGGAACACCGGATCGGTGACGTTCGGCTCGACGTGGTGGCTGAGCAGGTCGTCGACGAGCTGCGGCCAGGTGCGGTCCGCGGTCGGGAGGTCGACGCGGTCGGAGGCCGCGATCGCCGCCGCCAGCGCGGCCTGGTCGCGATGCTCGAGCACGTCGATCCCGGTCCGCTCGGCGATCGCGTCGCGCAGCGTCACCCGCTTCCACGGCGGGCTGAAGTCGAGCTCGCCGTCGTAGCCGCAGGCGTCGGCGACGCGGGCGACGACGGCCTCGGTGCGCGCCATGGCGTCCTCGTAGTCGGCGTACGCCTCGTACCACTCGACCATCGTGAACTCGGGGTTGTGCTTGAAGGAGATGCCCTCGTTGCGGAAGTCCTTGCCGAGCTCGTAGACGCGCTCGAGGCCGCCGACGATGCAGCGCTTGAGGTACAGCTCGGTGGCGATCCGCAGGTACAGGTCGCGGTCGAGCGCGTTGTGGTGGGTGACGAACGGGCGCGCCAGCGCGCCGCCGTAGAGCGGCTGGAGGATCGGCGTCTCGACCTCGATGAAGCCCTGCTCGTCGAGGTACCCGCGGACCTCGCGGATCACCCGCGCCCGGGTGATGAACGTCCGGCGCGCGTCCTCGTTGGCCATCAGGTCGAGCTCGCGGCGGCGAAAGCGCGTCTCCACGTCGGTCAGCCCGTGGTGCTTGTCGGGCGGCGGGCGCAGGCTCTTGGCGAGCACCGTCGCCTGCGTGACGCGCAGCGTCAGCTCCCCGCGGCGCGAGCGGAAGATCTCGCCGTCCACGCCGAGCAGGTCGCCGAGGTCGAGCTCGAGCAGGCGCGCCATCGGCTCCTCGCCGAGGACGTCCACGCGGGCCTGGAGCTGAAGCCGGCCCGAGCGGTCCACGAGATCGAGGAACGCCATCTTGCCCTGGCCGCGGCGGGCGGCGAGGCGCCCGGCGACGCGGTAGGCGTGCCCGGTCTCCTCGCCGGCCTCGAGGTGATCCCAGACCGGCAGGACGTCGCCGATCGGGGTGACCCCCCCGAACGCGTGCGGGAACGGGTCGACGCCCTGCTCGCGCAGGCGATCGAGCTTCGCCCGCCGCGCCGCGAGCAGCTCGGGGACGGACGGCTCGGGCTGTTCGGCCTGGTCGGTCACGCGACCGCCATCCTCGCGCACGCGGCGTGCCGCGCGCTCAGAGCCCGACGTCGATCTTCGTGATCTTGAGCTTGCGGGCCGGGCCGCGCGGGACGCGGACGGAGACGATCTCGCCGCGCTTGTGGCCGATCAGCGCCTGGCCGACCGGGGACTCGTTCGAGAGCCGCTGCTCGGCGGGGTTCGCCTCGGCGGAGCCGACGATCGTGTACTTCACCGACTTGCCGGTCTTCTCGTCCTTGACGTGGACGACCGAGCCGACCTGGACGGTGTCGGTGGTGATGTCCTTCGCGTCGATCACCTGCGCGGAGCGCAGGCGCTCCTCGAGCTGGGCGATGCGCGCCTCGAGCATCATCTGCTCGTTCTTGGCGTCGTCGTACTCGGAGTTCTCGGCGATGTCGCCGAACTCGCGGGCCTCCTTGATGCGCTCGGCGACCTCGCGGCGGCGGTCCGTCTGCAGGACCTCGAGCTCCTCCTGGAGCTTCTCGAGGCCCTCCGGGGTGAGGATGACGTCCTTGGGCATGAGCGGTTCCCGGTTGGGCGGCGGTGGTGAAAAAACCCGCATTGAGCGGGCGATCCGGGCCCTGACGAGGCCGCGGAGGCGGGCAGTATAGCGACGGCGCCGGGCGGCTCCGCCGGCTCAGGCGGCGGCCGGCAGCGCGTCCTCGCCGAGCGCGAGCAGCGCCCGCGCCTGCGCGACCGAGGCGGTGCGCTGGAAGGCCTCCTGGCGGCGCTTCGACGCACCCAGGCGCTCGAGATACCAGGGGTAGAACTTGCGCAGGTAGCGGCCCGCGCGGTCCTCGCCGAGGTGCTCGACCGCGCGGTCCATGACCCACTCGAGCTCGGCCACGACCTCCTCGGGGCTGGGCTCGTCCTCGCGCAGGCCGAGCAGGCGGCTGAAGAGCCACGGGTTGCCCAGGCCGCCGCGCGCGATCATCACCGCCGCCGCGCCGGTCTGCTCGTAGGCGGCGAGCACGTGCGCGTCGTCCTTGAGCCCGCCGGAGAGGATCACCGGCACCGGCAGCTCCTCGACGAGCCGCGCGGCGAGCTCGTAGTCCGGGGTGCCCTTGTGGTGGACCTGCGCGGAGCGCGGGTGGAAGCCGATCGCCGCGACGCCCGCCTCCTCGACGAGCCGCACGGCGAGCGCGTAGCCGTCGGTCTCCCCCGTGCGCGCGCCGGAGCGCACCTTGACCGTCACCGGCAGCCCGCTTCCCTCGGCGGCGGCGCGGGCGACGGCGACGGCGGTGTCCGGGTCCTTGATCAGCGCGGCGCCGGCGCCGGTCTTGCAGACCTTCGGCACCGGGCAGCCCATGTTCAGGTCGATGATGTCCGCCCCGCGCTCGGCCGCGGTCGCGGCCGCCGAGCGCATCACCTCGGGATCCGGGCCGAAGAGCTGGATCGCCACCGGCCCGTGCGGCGCGGTCGCCCGCTCGTCGGGGTGGATCCGCAGCAGCTCGACCAGCGTCTTCTCGTTGCGGTGGTGGATCGCGAAGCTCGAGACCATCTCGCTGACGGTCAGCCCGGCGCCGTAGCGGCGCGCCTGCAGGCGCACGAACCACGTGCCGATGCCGGCGAGCGGCGCCAGCACGACGCGGTTGGGGACCTCGACGGGCCCGATCCGGAACGGCTCGGTGAGGGGCGCGGCGGCCACGCCCGAAGGGTAGCCGCGCCGCGCCTACCCGTTGCGCTCGAACAGCAGGCGCAGCCCGGTGAGCGTGAGCAGATCGTCGACCTCGTCGATCGACTCGGTGCACGGGACGACGACGTGCGCGAGGCCGCCGGTGGCGACGGTCGGCGCATCCGCCCCGAGCTCCGCGCGGATACGGGCGATCAGGCCGTCGACCTGGGCGGCGAAGCCGTAGACGATCCCGGCGCGGATCGCGCCGACCGTCCCCTTCCCGATCGCCGTGCGCGGGGCGATCAGGTCGATCCGCGGGAGCTTCGCGCCGCGGGAGGTGAGCGCGTCGAGCGAGATCTCGACCCCCGGGGCGATGATCCCGCCGAGGTACTCGCCCGCGCCGGAGATCACGTCGTAGTTCACCGCGGTCCCGAAGTCGACGGCGATGCACGGGCCGCCGAGGCGCGCGTGCGCGGCGACCGCGTTGACGAGCCGGTCGGCGCCCAGCTCGCGCGGATCGTCGATCCGGATCGCCATGCCCGTCTTCAGGCCGGGGCCGACCGCGAGCATCCGGTGGCCGAGGTAGCGCTCGGCCATCGCGACCCACTCGGGCTCGAGCTGCGGCACCGTCGAGGAGACGATCGACGCCGTGAGATCGCTCAGCCCCACCCCGCGCAGCTCGAGCAGGTTGCGCAGCGCCGCGCCGAGCTCGTCGGCGGTCGACTCGCGCACGGTGGCGAAGCGCCAGTGCTCGACGAGGCGCTCCCCGTCGAAGGTGCCGAAGTGCGTCTGCGTGTTCCCGACGTCGACGACCAGCAGCATGCCCGCGCCAGCCTACGCGGTGGGCGGCGAGGGCGGCTGGTAGGGCGGCACCGGGGGCACGCCGCCGGGCGCGGGCTGGGCCTCGGGGCCGGCGCCGGCCTGCTGCTGGAGCAGCGTGAGCTGCTGGCGCTGCAGGAACGCGATCTCGCGGTTGGACTCGAGGATCCGGAAGATCGCCAGCACGACCTCGAGCAGCACGCGCACGTAGACGACGTAGAGCAGCGCGACGAGCGGGCCGGCGATCAGGGCGACGACGATCGCGCCGGCCGAGCCGCTGGCGATCGCCGAGACCACGAAGGCCAGCAGGCCCAGGCCGATGAGGATCATCAGCAGCAGGTAGAGCCACTTGATCACCCGCGTGGTGACCAGGCGCGAGAACGAGATGTCCAGCAGGGCGCTGAGGAACCCGCCCTTCTGCGTGGGGATCGGCTGCGGCGTCGTCATCGCGCCAGAAGGCTACGACCCGCGGCGGACCGCACCCGGCCGGGCGCCGTAGGATGCCCGGCCATGAACGTCACCCTGTACGTCGTCAACGGCTCGCACCCCTGCGCCACGGCTGAGCGTGCGCTCCAGCTCAAGGGGATCCCGTACAAGCTCGTCGAGTTCCCGCCGCCGATGCACATGGCGGCGATGAAGCTCCTCTTCGGGAAGCGCACCGTGCCGGCGATGAAGGTCGACGACGAGAAGATCTCGGGCTCGCGCGCGATCCTGCGCCGGCTCGACGAGCTCCAGCCCGAGCCGGCGCTGCTGCCCGCCGACGACGCGGCGCGCGCGAAGGTCGAGGAGGCCGAGGCGTGGGGCGACGACGTGCTCCAGCCGCTCGTGCGCCGCGTCCTGTGGCCGACCTTCAAGGCCCACCCCGAGGCGATGGCGACCTACAGCGAGGGCTCGAAGCTCCCGCCGATCCCGGTGCCCGTCCTGAAGCTCATCGCCCCGGTCGCCACGCGGATCGAGATGAAGGCCAACGAGGCCTCGCCGGACACCTACCCGGCGGACCTGCGCACGCTGCCGGAGCTGCTCGACCGCGTCGACGCGTGGATCGCCGACGGGACGCTCGGCGGCGAGACGCCGAACGCCGCGGACCTGCAGATCACGCCGAGCCTGCGCCTGCTGATGACGCTCGGGGACCTGCGCCCGCTGATCGAGGCGCGCCCCGCCGGGCAGCTCGCCCTGCGGGTGTTCCCCGACTTCCCGGGCGACGCGCCGGCGGGGATCATCCCGGCCGAGTACCTCCCGGCCGCGGCCTAGGGGACGTCCAGCGGGTCGCCCGCGCGGCGCACGCCCTCGTCGAGCGGAAGCGCGGCGAGGACGTCCGCCAGCCGCGTCCCGCCGGGCGTGGCGAGCTCGAAGTCCAGCTCGAGCAGCGGGATCAGGACGAAGCGCCGTGCGGTCGCCTGCTCGTGCGGGAGCGTGAGCCGCGCGCTCGTGTACTCGAGCTCGCCGAGCAGCAGCAGGTCGACGTCGATCGGGCGCGGGCCGTGGCGCACGCCGCCCTCGAGGTCGCGGCCGAGCTCGCGCTCGACCGCCTTGCAGGCGTCGAGCAGCGCCTCGGGGCCGAGGTCCGTCTCGATCCGCACGCACGCGTTGAGGAACGCCGGCTGGTCGAGCACGAGCCCGACCGGGTCGGTGTCGTAGGTCGAGGACGCGGCGAGCACGCGCACGCCGTGCGCCGGCAGCGCGTCGACCGCCGCCTGGAGGTTCGCGCGGCGGTCGCCGACGTTCGAGCCGAGCCCGAGGTAGCCGGTGCTCACGCGGCGCCCTCGATCGGCACGAGCAGCGCGAGCTGGCGCGCGTGCGCGAGCAGGACGCCGTCCTCGGACCACAGCTCGCCGTCCTCCTCGACGAGCCCGTCCTTGGCGTAGTCCGAGCGGAACACCCCGAGCACCGGCGCGTCGGGCGGGACGGCACCGGCCGCCGCCGGATCGCGGAAGTGGATCGTCAGGTCGATCGTCGGCGCGGCGACCGGCCCGGTCATCCGCGGGAACGCGGCGGGCAGCCACGCGTCCGCGTACAGCGCGAGCGCGGCGGCGTCGAGCCGCTGCGGCTCGTGGAGGCTCATCCAGCCGCCGGTGAGCGCGTCGTCCGCGCCGGTGAACGGCGGCGCCCCGACGGCCGGCCGCATGACGATCCGGTGGGCGATCGGCGGCATCGCCGGGTGGACCGGGTAGGGCGCGATGCCCGCGGCGGGCGCGGCCTGCGGCATCGGCGCGGTGAACACCGCGGCCTCCGGGAACGCGCCGGCGAACG
>JALOLQ010000068.1 GCA_025455895.1 Solirubrobacteraceae bacterium | reverse complement strand
CCAGGCGCAGGCCCTCCCACTCGACGTGGCGGGCCACCCACGGGAAGTCGGGCAGGCCCTCGAACGCGGCGTCGGGGGTGCGGATCGCCTCGGTCATGCCCGGGCCTCCTTCCAGCGCTGCTGCGCCTCGCTGATCGCCCGCAGCGCGTCCTCGCGCGGGAACCAGCCGTCGACCATCACGTGCTTGCCCTCGGGCTGCTTGTAGATCGAGAAGAAGTGGCTGATCTCGTCACGCAGCGGCAGCGGGATGTCGTCCATGACCTCCATCTGGTTCCAGTTCGGATCCTCCTGCGGAACGCACACGACCTTGTCGTCGACGCCCTTGTCGTCGCGCATGCGGAAGAGCGCGATCACCTTCACCGGGATCACGCAGCCGGGGAACGTCGGCTCGCTCACGCAGACCATCGCGTCGAGCGGGTCCCCGTCCTCGCCGATCGTCTCGGGGATGAACCCGTAGTCGGTCGGGTAGACGACGGAGGAGAAGAGGAACCGGTCGAGCTTGATCGCCCCCAGCTCCTCGTCCCACTCGTACTTGTTGCGCGAGCCCTTGGGGATCTCGACGAGGCAGTGGGTCATGAGCGACCGCGATACTACGCGCCGTGACCCCCGACATCGCCGCCCGCTCCATCTCGACCATTCGCGCGCTCGCGATGGACACCGTCCAGAAGGCGAACTCGGGGCACCCCGGCCTGCCGCTCGGGATGGCGCCCGCCGCGTACCTGCTCTCCACCCGGATCATGCGCCACAACCCGCGCGACCCGCAGTGGAAGGACCGCGACCGGTTCATCCTCAGCGCCGGCCACGGCTCCGCGCTGCAGTACGTGATGCTGCACCTCGCCGGCTACGACGTCTCGCTGGAGGACCTGAAGGCCTTCCGCCAGTGGGGCTCGATCACGCCGGGGCACCCCGAGCGCGACCTCGTCCATGTGACGCCGGGCGTGGAGGTCACCACCGGCCCGCTCGGGCAGGGCTTCGCCAACGGGGTCGGGATGGCGATGGCCGAGCGCTTCCTGCGCGAGCGCTTCGGCTCCGAGGTGCAGGACCACCACACCTACGCGATCGTCTCCGACGGCGACCTCATGGAGGGCATCGCCTCCGAGGCCGCCTCGCTCGCCGGGCACCTGCGGCTCGGCCGGCTCGTCTACCTCTACGACGACAACGACATCTCGCTCGACGGGCCGACCTCGCTCTCGTTCAAGGAGGACGTGACCGGGCGCTTCGAGGCCTACGGCTGGCACGTCGAGCACGTCGCCGATGTCGAGGACCTCACGGCGCTCGAGCAGGCGATCGACCGCGCCGTGCGCGACGAGGAGCGCCCGTCGCTGATCCGCGTGCGCTCGATCATCGGCTACCCGTCGCCGAACAAGCAGGGCACGAGCAAGGCGCACGGCGCGCCGCTCGGCGAGGACGAGGTGCGCCTCACGAAGGAGGCGATGGGCCTCGATCCGGACGCGTCGTTCGACGTCCCCGCCGACGTCGCCGAGCACCTCGGCCAGGTCGCGCGCGGCGCCGCGCTGCAGGCCGAGTGGACGGCGCGTGAGGCGGCGTGGCGCGGGGCGAACCCCGAGCGCGCCGCGCACTGGGACCGGGCCTGGGCGGGCCGCCCGCTGGACGGCTTCGACGCGGCGCTGCCGCCGGCGTGGTCGAAGCCCGGGATCGCCACGCGCGTCGCGGGCCACGAGGCGATGCGCGCCTTCGCCCCGTTCGTGCCCACCATGGTCGGCGGCGCGGCGGACCTCAGCGAGTCCACGAAGACCGAGTTCCCCGGCGGCGAGAGCGAGCACTTCACCGCCACGCAGGCCGGGCGCAACGTCTTCTGGGGCGTGCGCGAGCACGCGATGGGCGCGGCGGTCAACGGCCTCGCCGCCCACGGCGGGATCGTGCGCCCGTACGGCTCGACCTTCATGCAGTTCGCCGACTACATGCGCGGCGCGATCCGCCTGTCGGCGCTGATGAACCTCGACGTCGCCTGGGTCTTCACGCACGACTCGGTCGCGCTCGGCGAGGACGGGCCGACCCACCAGCCGGTCGAGCACCTCGCCGCGCTGCGGGCGATCCCGAACCTCACGGTCATCCGGCCCGCCGACGAGGACGAGACGGCCGAGGCCTGGCGCGTGACGCTCGAGCAGCTCGAGGGGCCGGCCGCGCTGGCGCTGAGCCGCCAGAACGTCGCCGTGCTCGGGCGCGGCGAGGGCGGCGTCGCCGACGCCTCCGGCCTCGCGCGCGGCGCGTACGTGCTGCGCGACGCGCAGGGCGCGCGGGCGACCGTCGTCGGGACCGGCGCCGAGGTCGGCGTGGCGCTCGCCGCGGCGGACCTGCTCGCCGAGCGCGGCGTGCCCGCGCGGGTCGTCTCGATGCCGAGCTGGGAGCTCTTCGCCGCGCAGGACGCCGACTACCAGGAGGCCGTGATCCCGGCCGAGCTGCCGTCGGTCGCCGTCGAGGCGGGCGTCACGATGGGCTGGGAGCGCTGGGTGGACACCGTCGTCGGCATCGACCGCTTCGGCGCGTCGGCCCCCGGCCCGGTCGTTCTCGAGCAGCTCGGCATCACGCCGCAGGCCGTGGTCGAACGGGTGTCCACGCTGCTCGGCTGAGCGGCGGCGCGTGCGCCACGAACGGGGCACGCCCGCCGTCCGCGGATAGGCTGGCGCGCTCAAGGGGCGGCCGGCGGATCCGGCCGTGTTCATCTCAGGAGGAGGAACCTCTATGTCTCGACGTCTGGCGATGTGCGCATCGCTGGCCGTGGTCGCTCTCGGCGCGCTCGCGCCGTCCGCGCTCGCGGCAAACCCCGTCCAGCTCTCGCTGGGCGACTCGTGGGGAGCCGGCGTGGGCTCGGCCGCTCCCGCCACCGGCGGCTACGTGCCGCGCCTGAACGAGGCGCTGCGCGAGGGCTTCTCGTGCTCGCCGTCCGGCAAGCCGAAGCCCAACCAGGGCTGCAAGCGGCTCGAGCTCGTCAACCTCTCGGTCGGCGGCGCGACGACGCCGTCGCTGATCGCCGGCCAGCTGCCGCAGGCTCAGCAGATCCTCGCGGAGCGCAACGGCAACCAGAACCCGCGTGACGACGTCGAGGTCGTCACGGTCTCGATCGGCGGCAACGACGTCTTCGGCCCGGTCGTCGCGGCCTGCACGCCGCCGCTCGGCGGTCCCGGCCCGGCCTGCTTCGGGACGATCGGCGCGGAGCTCGCGGCCTACCAGGCCGACCTCGCCTCGCTGCTCGGCTCGCTGCGCGGCGCCGCCGGCGCGGACGCCCGGATCGTGCTCGGCACGTACGACAACGCGATCGTCGGCTCGTGCCCGATCGCGGCGGTCCCCGGCGGCACGGCGCTCGGCGCCGGCGTGCTCGAGGGCTTCGGCCCCGGGCCGCTCGCGAACGGCCTGCACGACGTCATGCGCGCGGTCGCTCCCGCCTTCGGCGTGGAGATCGCCGAGGTGTTCGGCGACCTCGACCCGAACGCGGACTGGACCGGCGACTGCCTGCACCCGAACGACGCCGGCCACCAAAAGGTGGCGAACGCGTTCGCGGACGTGCTCGTCGACTGACGCGCGCCGCACGAATGCCGGACCGAACGGCCCCGGGCGACCGGGGCCGTTCGTCGTCCCGGGCCCTGCGGATCGCTCAGGTCGGCTCGTACATCTGCCGATACAGGAGGCATGCCGCTCAGGGCCGGCGCCCATCCCGCCGAGGTTCGCGCGACGACGGCACGCGCGGACAGCCCCTGCAACGCAACGGACCCCGCGGTGCGGGGTCCGTCGCGGCATGGAGCTAGGGGGACTCGAACCCCCGACCTCCTGGGTGCGATCCAGGCGCTCTCCCAACTGAGCTATAGCCCCGAGCGACGGCCCAGTGTACCCGGAGGCTGCGCCGCATGAGCTTCCGCAGCAAGCTCGCACTGTTCTTCTTCCTCGTCGTCGTGGTGCCGATGGGCTCGGTCGCCTTCGTGCTGTTCCGGCTCGTCGACGAGAGCTCCACCGGCAAGGCCGACGCCCGCCTGGCCAGCCGCCAGGAGGTGGCGGTGAACCTCACCCGCGAGCTGCGCGTGCGCGGCGGCGTGATCGCCGCCCGCGTGGCGCGCGACCCGCAGGTCGCGGCCGCGCTCGCGGACGGCGACCGGGCCGCGCTCGGGGCGCGCCTCGAGGCGCTGCGCCGGACCTCGGGCGCCACGCGGATCGCGATCGTGCGCCGCGGCGGCCCGCTCGCCGACACCGGTGATCCGGACGCGGTGTTCCCGGCCTTCCGCGAGCTCACGCTGCCCGACGGCCGCGTCGCGGGGCTGCTCGAGGTGGCGGTCGCCGACGCCGCCCCGTTCGCCGAGCGCGTCGCCCGCGTGACCGGCCTGGAGACGGCGGTCTCGATCGGCGGGCGCGTGGCCGGCGCGACGATCACCGGGCTGCGCGACGTGGCGCTGCCCGAGCGCCGCGGCGCGGTGAGCGCCGGTGCGGTCGACTACCGCGCGGCGAGCTACGACGCCCCGGCCTTCACCCAGGGCATCTCGCGCGTCACGGTGCTCGAGCCGGCCGCGCTCAGCGCCGGCAGCCGTCAGCAGAGCCGCGCGCTGATCATCGTCCTGCTGCTCGGCTTCTTCGTCATCGCGCTGACGCTGACCTGGGCGGTGGCGCGCTCGCTGCACCGCTCGATGCAGCGCTTCCTGCTCGCGGCGCGGCGGATCGGCGCGGGGGACTACGGCGCCCGCGTCCCGACCGTCGGCAACGACGACTTCGCCGCGCTCGGCGAGGAGTTCAACAAGATGTCCGCCCGGCTCGAGGCACGCGAGCAGGATCTGCGCCGCGAGCGCGAGCGGCTGCGGCTGGCGATGCGGCGCCTCGGTCAGGCGTTCGCCTCGAACCTCGATCGCGACGGCCTGCTCGACGTCGTCGTCAGCGCGACCGGCGAGGGCCTCGGCGCCGACGCGGGACGCGCCTGCATCCCCGGGGACGACGGCGCCCTCGTGCCCGTCGCCGGGGCCGGCGACACCGAGGCGGCGGCCGCTGCGCTCGGCGCCGCCGAGCAGGAGGCGCTCGCGCGCGGAGCCGAGGCGGAGATCGTCCGCGGGTCGCGGGCCGCGCTCGCGCTGCCGCTGCGTGCGCAGGACGGCGCGGTGATCGCCGTCGTGGCGATCGCCCGCGCGGGCACGTCGTTCACCGAGGCCGACCGGGAGATCTTCCGCTACCTCGCCGGCCAGGCCGCGCAGTCGATCGAGAACGTGGACCTGCACCACCGGATCGAGCGCCAGGCGGTCACCGACGCGCTCACCGGGCTGGCGAACCGCCGCCACTTCGAGGAGCGCCTCGCCGCCGAGGTGGAGCGCGCGCGCCGCTTCCCCGACCAGCCGCTCGCGCTCGTGCTGCTCGACATCGACGACTTCAAGCAGGTCAACGACCGGCTCGGCCACGTCGCCGGCGACGACGTGCTGCGCGCGGTGGCGCGCGCGATGGAGCAGGGCCGGCGCGACGTGGACCTCGCCGCGCGCTTCGGCGGCGAGGAGCTGGCGCTGATCCTGCCCGGCGCCGGCCTCGACGGCGCACTGCGTGCCGCCGAGCGCGTGCGCACCGCGATCGCTGCGCTCGACCTGCCGCTCGCCGGCCCGGACGGCGGGCCGCTGCACGTCACCGTGAGCCTCGGGGTCGCGGCCTTCGGGCTCGGCGCCCACGACGCCGAGGGGCTGCTCGAGGCGGCCGACGCCGCGCTCTACCGGGCCAAGCGCGCGGGCAAGAACCGCACCGAGGGCCCGGCGGCCGCGACCGGCCTGCGCTCGGAGTAGGCTCTGCCCGCAATGGGCATCCTCGACGACGCGATCCGCGAGCACCTCGAGCTCAAGCGCCGCGCCGGCGCCGAACCCGGCGAGCTCTCCCGCCTGGAGCGGGAGGCGTTCGGGCCGCGCGAGCCGGAGTCGCAGGCGCCGCCGGAGGCGGACGGCGAGCCGGAGCCCGCGCCGCCCGAGCCCGAGCCGGAGCCCGCCGCGGAGGTGGAGCGCTTCGTCCCGGAGGCGGCGCTGCCGGAGCCCGAGCCCGAGCCTGAACCGCCGGTCGCCGAGCCGCCGCCGCTCGATCAGCCGACGCGGCAGTTCACCGTCGAGGAGCTCGAGGAGGCCGGCCGCGCCCCCGAGCCCGCCGCCGACCCGGCCCCGCCGGGCGAGCACGACGAGCTCGAGGAGACCCCGGAGTTCCTGCAGGAGACGCCTGAGCACGACCGGCTCTGGTTCGAGCAGAAGCCGCCGAAGGACTTCGACTTCTAGGACCGGCGGCGGTGCCGCTCCCCGTCACCTGGCTCGACGTCTTCACCGCCGAGCCGCTCTCGGGCAACCAGCTCGCCGTCGTCCACGACGCCGACGCGCTCGAGGACGCGACGATGCTCGCCTTCGCCCGCGAGACGCGCCTGTCGGAGACGACCTTCGTGCAGGAGGCGACCCGCGAGGGCGCCGACTACCGCAACCGGATCTGGTGGTCGAAGGGCGAGATGGCGTTCGCCGGCCACCCGTCGCTCGGCACGGCGGTCGCCGTCGCGGCGCGTCGCGGAGAGCGCTCGGCGCGCCTGGTGCAGGAGACGCCCGCGGGGCTCCAGCCGATCGACGTCGAGTTGGACGCGGACCTGCGCCGCGCGCGGGCGTCGATGCTCCAGGAGCCCGCCGTGCACGGCGAGCTGCCCGACCCGGCCGCGGTCGCCGCGGTCGCCGGGCTCGACCCGGGCGACCTCGATCCGCGGCTGCCGCCGCAGGTCGTCGGCACCGGCATGGCGCAGGTGCTGCTGCCGGTGCGCGACGCGGGGGTGCTCGAGCGCTGCGCCCCGCGGCTCGAGGGGCTGCGCACGCTGCTGCGCCCGCGCGACTGCGCGACGCTCTACGTCGTCCACGCCGAGCCCGAGCTCGGCTTCGCCCGGGCGCGCGCGTTCTTCGACGACCTCTGGGGCGTGAGCGAGGACCCGGCGACGGGCTCGGCGGCCGGGCCGCTGTGCGCGTACCTGCACGCGCGCGTCGGCGCCGAGCGGGTGATCGTGGACCAGGGCGTCGAGATGGGCCGCCCGAGCCGCCTGGAGGCCCAGGTCGAGGGCGAGCGGATCCGCGTGGCCGGCGACGTCGTGATCGTCATGACCGGCGACGTGCAGCTCTGACGCGGCGCCCGTACGAGCGTCCAGCCCGGCGGCGGGCCGCTTGAGGCCGGCCCCGGCCGGGCCGACGCTGACCAGGCATCACGAGACCGCGCGCTGCATCGTCGGGGAACGGCGGCGCGCATCAGGGCACTTGCCACTGGAGGGCAAGCACGCCACGGGCGCGTCCCACA
>JALOLQ010000385.1 GCA_025455895.1 Solirubrobacteraceae bacterium | reverse complement strand
GGGATCCCGTGGGGCCCGGGCGCTCCGGGCTGACCCGGCCGCGATGGACGACGCGCAGCTCACCGGGCTGATCCTGGCCGCGGCCGTCGCGCTGTTCGTGTGGAACCGCCTGCCGGTCGCCGTCGTGGCGATCGGTGTCTGCCTCGCCCTCTACGCGGCCGGGGTGGCGGACGTGGACGCGGCGTTCGCGGGCTTCGGCGACCCGACGGTGGTCTTCATCGCCTCGCTCTTCGTGATCAGCGAGGCGCTCGACGCGACCGGCGTCACCGCGTGGGCGAGCGACCGGCTCGTGCGCGGCGCCGGCGACCGCACCGGCGTGCTGGTCTCGGCGCTGCTCGTACTCGCCGCGGCGCTCTCGGCGGTGATCACGCCGAACGGCGCGGTCGCGGCGCTGCTGCCGGTGACGGTGCTCGTCGCGCTGAAGCTCGGGCGCCGGCCGTCGAAGCTGCTCATGCCGATGGCGTTCTCGGCCCACGCCGGCTCGCTGCTGCTGCTCACGGGCTCGCCGGTGAACGTCATCGTCGCCGAGGAGGCCGACCGGCTCGGAGGCGGCTTCGGGTTCTTCGAGTTCGCGGCGGTCGGCGTGCCGCTGACGATCGGCGCGGTGGCGATCGCGGTGCTGCTCGCCCCGCGGATCCTGCCCGACCGGCGCCCACGCGAGATGTCGGTCGACCTCTCCGGCCACGCCCGCACGCTGGCGCGCCAGTACGCGCCCGAGGCGGCGGTGCCCGCCCGCCACGAGGTGCCCGAGCGCCTCTTCACGCGCGAGGCGGGGGTGGCGGAGGTCGTCGTCCCGCCGCGCTCGCCGCTCGTCGGCGAGACGATGTTCGCCGGGATGGTCACCCCGAGCGGGGACCTCGTCGTGCTGGCGATCCAGCGCGGCGGCTCGGCGGCGCCGCCGGGCGACGTGGTGCTCCGCGCCGGCGACGTGCTGCTGCTCGAGGGCACCTGGGAGGCGCTCGGCGAGCATCTCGATCCGAGCGAGGTGCTCGTCGTGCACGAGCCCGAGGACCTGCGCCGCCAGCTCGTGCCGCTCGGCGCCGGGGCGCGGCGCACGCTCGTCGTGCTCACGGCGATGGTCGTGGCGATCGCGCTCGGGCTCGTCCCGGCGGCGGTCGCCGGCGCGGGCGCCGCGACGGCGATCGTCCTGCTCGGGGCGCTCGGGACCGAGCAGGCGTTCCGCGCCGTCTCGTGGACGACGGTCGTGCTCGTCGCCGGGCTGCTCCCGCTCTCCACGGCGCTCCAGGAGACCGGCGTCGCGGACGACCTCGCCTCGGTGCTGCTCGACGTGATCGGCGACGGCGGCGGGCACCTGCTGCTCGCCGGGATCTTCGTCCTGGCCGCCGCGTTCAGCGTGGCGATCGCCAACACGGCGACGGCGCTGATCCTGCTGCCGGTCGCCGTCTCGGCGGCGGCGACGCTCGGCGTCGCGATCGAGCCCGTCCTCATGAGCCTCGCGATCGCCTCGTCGGCCTCGTTCCTGACGCCGATCTCGACGCCCGGCAACCTCATGATCATGGACCCGGCGGGCTACCGCTTCAGCGACTACTGGCCGTACGCGCTCCCGATGCTCGCGCTGTTCTTCGTCGTCGCGGTGTTCCTCGTGCCGGTGATCTGGCCGCTGTAGCGTGCACCCATGGCACGGCGCGACCGACCGCGCACGGACGACACGAACTGGCGTCTGCGCGACAACGTCACGTGGGTCACCGAGCAGGCGAAGGCGGCCCGCGAGGTGGCCGGCGCGGTCCGCCGCGCACCCGGCGAGATGCTCCGCGACCTGCGCGGGGAGGGCCCGCCGGACGACGCCGGCATCCCCGACGGGGACCCGCGGCTCTCACCGGTCGACGGCGTCGGGTTCGACCTCTGGGTCGAGGCCGAGGCGCGGATCATCGAGGCCGCGGTGCTGCCGGGCGGGGCGCCTGGCCGGGAGCGCGCGAGGCCTGGGCGGCCCGCGCGAACGCGGACCCCGCCCTGGCCCGGCGCTTCCACTCCCACGTGGAGCACCGCCGGCGCGTGCTGCGGGACGGCTGAGACCGAGGGCGGGACCTCACCTGGGCAGCAGGAGAGCGGCTCGGAGCCCGCCGAGCCCCGACTCGCCGAGCTCGAGCGTGCCGCCGTGCAGCCGGACCTGCTGATCGACGAGCGCGAGCCCGAGCCCGCTGCCGCCGGCGAGCGCGTCGCGCCCGCGCTCGAAGCGCTCCCGGACGCGGTCGCGCTCGTCCTCGGGGATGCCGGGGCCGTCGTCGTCGACGCTCAGGCTCACGCCACCGGACTCCGCGGTGGCGCTCACGGTGACGCGTCCCGCTCCGTGGCGCGCCGCGTTCTCGACCAGGTTGTCCACGGCCAGGCGCAGCCCGGGGAGCGATCCGGTGACCCGCAGGTCGGCGTCGTCGTCGGCCGCGAACGAGAACGCGACCTGCGGGTGGCGAGCGCGGGCCGCCTCGAGCGAGAGCTCCGCCAGGTCGCCCAGATCGACGTCGGCTCGTTCCAGCGCAGCCCCGGCATCCCCGCGGGCCAGGGCCTGCAGCGCGTCGAGCAGCCCGGTCATCCGGGCCTGCTGCTCCAGCAGGTCGCCGACGACCTCCTGACCGGAGGGATCGATCCCCGGGGCGCCCGCGAGCGTGTGCAGGTCGGCGCCCATGGTGGCCAGCGGGGTCCGCAGCTCGTGCCCGGCATCCGCGGCGAAGCGCCGGCTCGCCTCGAGCGCCGCGTCGCGCTCCGCGTCGGCGTTCCCGATGCGCTCGAGCATGCCGTTCAGCGAGGCGCTGAGGTGATCGATCTCGCGGGGGCCGCCGCGCGAGAGCAGGGCGCTGCCCGGCTCGGAGAGGGCGTCGGCCTCGCGCTCGAGCCGCTCGAGCCGCCGCAGCGCCAGGCGGCTCAGCAGCGTCGCGAGCAGTACCGAGAGCAGCAGGCCGGCCAGGCCGGTGAGCAGCACCCGCGTGCGCAGATCGGCGATCCGCTCCTCGACGTCCGTGAGCGGGGCGAACACGGTCAGGCGGACCGGTCGCGCCTCGCCGTCCGCGCCCGTGAGCTGCGCCCGTGCCGACAGGACGCGGTAGGGCTCGCCGCCGAGGTCGGCGTCGGCCGGCCCCGCCTCGGAGCCGGCCGCCTCCAGGGCGGGGTCGTCGGCCGCGAGACCGAACCGTCCGGTCTCGCGCCCGTCGAGCTCGGTGACGATCAGGCCCTGGTCGCTGCGCGCGACGACGCGCTCGAGGCGGCGGTTCTGGCGGCGCCCGCGGCGGCGCTCGTTGCGCGCGACCCCCGCGGCGGCCGGCCGGCCGGCCACGTCGCTCACCGTCGCCTCCAGGCGCGAGTCGACGGCGTCCCGCTCGCGGGCGGCGAAGGTCGAGAGCACGACCGCCAGGACCGCCGCGAGCGTGAGGGCGACGGCGACGACCGTCGCCAGCACGACCCGTGCATGCAGGCTCAGACGGTCCGTCATGGCCGCAGGACGAAGCCGCGGCCGCGCACCGTGTGAAGGATCCGCGGCTCGCCGCCCGCCTCGAGCTTGCGTCGCAGGTAGCCGACGAACACGTCGACGACGTTCGTCTGCACCTCGAACCGGTAGCCCCATACCTCGTCGAGCAGCTGCGGGCGCGAGAGCACCTTGCCCGGGCGGCGCGCGAAGGCGAGCAGCAGCTCGAACTCGCGCTGCGACAGCTCGAGCTCGCGAGCGTCGACCCAGGCGAGCTGGCGCTCGGGGTCGACGCGCAGCGGCCCGAGGATCCGGGCGACCTCGCCCGCCTCGGGGCGGCGGCGCAGGAGCGCCCGCAGACGTGCGACGAGCTCGGTCGGGTCGAACGGCTTGACGAGGTAGTCGTCGGCTCCGGCTTCGAGCCCGGTCACGCGGTCGTCCACGCCGTCCCGCGCCGAGAGGATCAGGATCGGCATGTCCTCCCCGTCGGCGCGCAGGCGCTGGGTGACCTCGACGCCGTCCATGCCGGGCATGCTGACGTCGAGCACGATGCCTCGGCGACGTCGAAGCCGGCCTGGGCGAGGTTGCGCACCACCGCGCGACGCAGCGCGCCGTCATCGTCGACGACGAGGACGCGCCGTGTCCCCTCGTCAGCGCTTGCGCGCACGGCGCTTGGTGCAGGCCTTCTTGCGCTTCGCGGTCTTGCCCTTGCACGAGCGCTTCGCGCTGCGGCGCGGCGTGGACTTCCGGCGGGCCTGCTGCCTGCGGCAGACCCGCCGCGCGGCGCGGCGCTCGGCCTTCTTGCCCGGCGAGCTCTTGGTGAAGCCCTTCTTCTTCATGCAGGTGGCGACGCCGCTGCCGGACGTCGCGGCCGGAACGGCCGCCTGAGCGGTGGCGCCGCCGAGCAGGAGGACGGCGGCGATCAGCGGCGCGATGAGGTACGGCACGGCCTTCGTCACGTCGGTCTCCTCCGCGGTCGCACCGGATCAGGGTACGCCCGTCCGGTTGTGCTGCGGATAAGAACGGCGTCCGCCCCGCGCGCGAAGGGGCCCGCGGGGCGGACGCCGGCCGTCGGTCTAGCGGCGGCCGGCGGCCTTCTTGGTGCCGTTCCGCTGCTTCTTGCAGCTGCCCTTGCGCTGCTTCGCGGAGCGCTTGCAGCTGCGCTTGGCCGCACTCGCGTTCACGGTGCGCTGCTTGCGGCCCTGCTGCTTGCGCCGCTGCTGCTTGCGGCCCTGCTGCTGCTTCCCGAGCTGCTGCCGGCAGGCGCGGCGGGCGGCGCGGCGCTCGGAGCGGGTGTGGTCCGAGGTCTTCGTGATGCCCTGCTGCTTCAGGCATGCGCGCATGCCCCCGTCGCCCTTGGCGGCCTGGGCGCCGGTGGCGCCACCGAGCGCGACGGCGGCCGACAGCAGCGCGGTGGTGAGGAAGGTGATCGTTCTGGTCATGTCGGTGTTCCTTGGTTGGCGGGCGGGACGATCGGCACCGTAGGACGCGGCTGCTGTGAGCGGACTAAGACCGCGCGACTTCTTAGGCCGGTCACAACGGCCGGCTCCTAGCGTCCGCGACGGAACCTGGGAGCGAACGTCAGGAGTGATGCGATGCGACGCGCGATCGTGATCGGATGGACGGTGGCACTGAGCGCTTCGCCTGCGGCCGCGGCGGCCGCGGCGCCGGAGCCGGCGGCGGTCCTCGGCCGGCCGACGGATCGCTCGGTCGCGCTGAGCCTCAGCTCGCCGGTGGCGCTCGAGGCGTTCGCCGAGGTGGCGCCCGCCGGCGGGGGATCGCCGAAGCCCGGCGCGCGCGTGCGCGTTCGCCCCGGGGTCCCCACGGTGCTCGAGCTCCGCGACCTGCGCGCCGACGCCGGCTACACGTACCGCCTGCGCTATCGCCGCGCGGGTGAGGCGGGCTTCCGGCGCGGCACCCCGCGGGCGTTCCGCACGGCGCGGGCCGCCGGTCGCACGTTCCGGTTCACCGTGCAGGGCGACTCCCACCTCGGTGCGGACGCACGCTCGAGCGGCTCGCAGCTCTACGCGCGAACCCTGGGCAACGTCGCCGGCGATCGCCCGGACTTCCACCTGATGCTCGGCGACGACTTCGTCATCGACGATCTCGCGTCGAAGGGGAAGGCCACGCCGTCCGCCGTCGATGCGGTCTACGCCCGCCAGCGCGCCGCCGCCGCGACGGTCGGGCGCAGCGCGCCGCTCTTCCTCGTCAACGGCAATCACGAGCTGGGCAGCCGCAACCTCCTGGAGCGCACGCCCGAGGCACAGCGCGCCGGCAGCCCCCCGGTGCTCGCCGCGAACGCCCGGCTGCGCCACTTTCCGCTACCGGCCCCTGACGCCTTCTACAGCGGCGACGCCGAGCCGGTTCCCGGGATCGGGCTGCTGCGCGACTACTAC
>JALOLQ010000067.1 GCA_025455895.1 Solirubrobacteraceae bacterium | reverse complement strand
GGATGCCGGCGGCGAACGGCGCCATCTCGATGCGCCGCAGCGTCGCCCGGCGGTAGGGCACGGTCTGGACCCGGGCGTCCTCGTCGCCGGGAACCGCCCCGAGGCCGGGGAAGTGCTTGAGCGTCGCCGCGACCCCGCCGCGCTGGAGCCCGGCGGCGAACGCCCCGCCCAGGCGGCCGACCGGGCCGGGCCGCGCGGCGAACGCCCGGCCGGTGGCGCGCTGGTAGCTGCCCGGGCGACCGAGGTCCATGACGGGCGCGAGGTTCACGTTCACGCGCGCGGCGCGCAGGTTGGCGGCGGTCCGCCGGCCCTGGTCGCGCACGTGGGCCGCCCCGCGCCGGCCCATCTGCGCCGGTGAGCCGGACGGCGCTCCGGGCAGGCGCGAGACGAGCCCGCCCTCCTGGTCGATCATCGTCAGCAGCGGCGCGCGCACCGGGCGGCGCACGCGCTGCAGGCGGCGCAGCTCGGCGGCGAGCGCGCCGCGCGAGCGGATGTTGCGGCTGAACGCGATCACCCCGCCGACCTCGCCGCGCCGCACGCGGGCGACGAGCCAGCCCGGGATCCGCTGCCCCTCCCAGCCGACGATGATCCGCTGGCCGGCGGCCTGGCGCAGCGTCAGCCCCGCGACCCGCGCCGGAACGGCGGCCGGTGGGGGTGCGGGAGCGGCGGGGAGCGCCGCGGCGGCGAGCGCGGGCAGCAGCGCGAACACGGCCTGGACCCTAGATCAGCGGACCGTCGAGGCGGGCCAGCGCCGCGCGGGCGGCGCGTCGCCCCGCCGCCCGCATCGCGTCGAGCTGATGGAACTCGAGCAGCCCGACGCCGTCGCGGTTGTCGGGCTCGATGAGCAGGTCGGCGCGCTCGCGCGCGGTGGCGACCTGGTCGGCGCTGCCGAGCATCACCGAGCGCGTGAGGACCTCGACGATCCCGAGGTCCTCCCCGTCGCGCGCGGCGTCGAAGCGCGCGGAGGCGTCGACCGCGATCACCGGGCCCTCGTCGGCGGAGATCATCGGGTCGACCGGCAGGTTGTTGAGCACCGCACCGTCGACGAGCAGCCGGTCGCCGAGCGCGACCGGCGGCGCGAGTCCCGGCAGGCCCATGCCCGCCGCGACGATCTCGGTCAGCGGCCCGCGGCGCAGCACGACGAGCTCCGACGAGCGCAGGTCGGAGGCCACGCAGTAGAAGTCCAGCGGGAGGCCCTCCGCGCGCCGCGGCAGCGTGCGGTCGAGCATCGCGCGCACGCGGTCGCCGGCGATCAGCGACCGGCGCGGCAGGCGGTAGTCCCCGAGCGGCCGGCGCCGGACCCACTCCTCGTAGCAGATCGCGTCGATCTCGTCGGGCGTGCAGCCGGCCGCGACGAGCGCCGCGAGAAAGCCGCCGAAGCTGCAGCCGCCGACGCGGTCGATGACGACGCCCGCGGCCGCGAGCTCGTCGAGCACGCCGATGTGCGCCATCCCCCGGGCCCCGCCGCCGGAGAGCACGAGGCCGATCGAGCGCCGCCCGAGCCGCCGCGCGGCGCGCGCGAGGCCGGCCTCGAGGTCGGCGGGGTCGGCGACGTGGCGCCCGCGCGGCTCGAGCGCGTCGAGCCACAGCGCCACCGCGGGCGCCGCGTCGGCGGCCACGACGAGCACGTCCGCGTGGCGCAGCTCGGGCCGCTCTCCGACCCAGCCGGGCACCGGCCCGGGGCCGGTGGCGACCAGCGTGCGGTCCGCATGGCGCGCGGCGAAGCGCGCCCAGTCCGCGTGCGGGTCTCCGGCCACGAGCAGCACGTGCGCGGAGGCGGCCTCGGCGCGCTCGAGCACCTCCACCTCGCGCGAGGTCCCGTCCGACGAGGGCCCGTCGAGGCGGGCCACGGCGCCCGCGGCGCCGAGCTCGCGGGCGAGCACCTCGGCGATCCGCTCGGCCGGCAGCGCGGGGTCGGCCATCACGAGCGCGATCGTCGTCGCCGGCGCGGGACGCCCGGGATCGAGCACCCGGCTGCGCGCGAGCTGCAGGCCGGTCTCACGCAGCAGCGCCCGGGCGAACCCGGGCCGCTCGTCGAGCAGCGCCTCGACGTCCTCGCGCCGCAGCTCCAGCACGCGGCTGTCGCGGCGCGCGCGGATCGCGGCCGAGCGCGTGGAGGCGGTGATCAGCGCGAGCTCGCCCACCACCTCCCCCGGGCCGAGGATGCGGATGACCTCGCCGGCCTTCACGATCTCCACCCGGCCCGCGACGATGACGAAGACGCTCCCCGCCGCGTCGCCCTCCTCGAAGAGCACGTCATCGGCGAGCAGCTCGCGCTCCGAGGACCGCTCGGCCAGCCGCTCGAGGTCCTTGCGCTTGAGGTGCGCGAACAGCGGCAGCGTGCCGAGCAGCTCGGCCGGCGGCAGGTCGGCGCGGACCGCAGGCGCGGGCGGCGCGGCCGCCACCGGCGCCGCGCCGGCCAGCAGCGGCACGTCCGTCGGCCCGGCCGGCTCGGGCTCGGCCGCGTCCTCGGCCGGCTGCACGCGCCCGAGCGCGAGCCCGCCGAACGCGACCACGAGGAAGCAGACCAGCGCGAACGTCCAGCCGCGATCGAACGCGTCGGCGACCTCGGCCGGCGCCGGTCGCCCGACGATCGCCACCAGCAGCGCCACGCCGAGCACCGCCCCGAACTGGCGCGTCACCGAGTTCAGGCCGGTGGCGGTCGCGAAGCGCCCGCCGGGCACCGCGGCCACCGAGGCCGAGCCGACGACCGGGAACGTGATGCCCGCACCGATGCCGAGCAGCACCATCACCGGCAGCCACTCCTCGAGGTACGCCGGCTGCAGCCCCACCCGGGTGATGAGCCACCACACGCCCGCGCCCCAGATCAGCGCGCCGGCGAAGACGACCGGCCCGCTGCCCGCGCGCGCCGCCAGCCGCGACGCCGGCCGCGCGACCGCGGCGGCGATGAACGGGCCGGGCGTGATCGCGAGGCCCGCCTGCAGCACCGTGTAGTCCCAGACCTCGGTGAGATAGAGGATGTTGCACAGGACGTACGCGTAGAACCCGGCCGCGCCGACGACGGTCAGGACGTTCGCCACCGCGACCGACCGGATGCGCAGCAGCCCGAGATCCACGATCGGCGCCGGGTGCCGCAGCGAGCGCCGCAGGAAGAGCGCGAGCAGCGCCAGCCCGGCGAGCGCGCAGACGAGCGTCTCGGCGCTCGCCCAGCCCCACGTGTCGCCCTGGACGATCGCCAGCGTGAGCAGCGACATGCCCGCCGCCAGGAGCAGCGCTCCGAGCGCGTCCGGCAGCGCCCGGCGCCCCGGCGCGCGGCTCTCGACGAGCGTGCGGCGCGCCGCCCAGAGCGCGGCGAGGCCGAGCGGCAGGTTCACCACGAACGCCAGGCGCCAGCCGCCGAGCTCGACCAGCACGCCGCCGAGCGCCGGCCCGAGCCCGGCGCCGAGCGCCGCCGAGGCGCTCCACAGCGCGACCGCGTGGGTGCGCTCGGAGCCGGCGGGATACGCCTGGAGCACGAGCGCCAGCGACGTCGGCACGAGCACCGCGGCGCCGAGCGCCTGCAGCACGCGGAAGGCGATCAGCAGGCCGATGCTCGGGGCCAGCGCGCACAGCACCGAGGCGACGACGAACAGCGCGATCCCCCACTCGAAGAGCCGCTTGCGGCCGAGCAGGTCGGCGATCCGGCCGCCCGGCAGCAGGAACGCCGCGAAGACGATGTTGTAGGCGTTGAGCACCCACGAGATGTGGCTGAGGCTCGCGTCGGGGAACGACTCGCGGATGTCCGGGAACGCGACGTTGACGATCGTCGCGTCGACGAACGCGAGCGCCGCGCCGAGCGAGGCGACGAGCAGCACGGTCCGCGGCTCGACGCGCCGGCGCACCGGGACGGCGCGCGCCGCGGGCGCGCTCACGTGAGCACCGCGATGAGGATCGCCAGCAGGAAGAGCGCGACGAGGTGCAGCGTCTGGTCCACCATCACGGTGACCCCGGGCACCGCCTGCCAGTCGGTGCGCTTGACGTCGGTCATCCACCAGCGCACGGCGCGACCGTCGTCCTGCAGGAAGTGCGGGACGAAGATCAGGGCGGCGAAGCCGAGGGAGGCGAGCACGCCGATGTCGGCGGTGCCCGCGATCCACACGAGCGCCGGCACGAAGGCGAGCGTGTACGTGGTCACGTGAGCTAGCAACGCGCGCCGGGCCACTCTGTCAGCGCCGAGACCACCGTGCTTGTGGCGCGCCTGCCAGTCGGTCTGGAAGAGGAAGTCGCCGACCATGTGGCAGACGACGAACACGAACGCGACGTCGACCCAGTTCACGGGCCCGTCCGCGCGAGGGCGCCGAGGTCAGGCGCCGGAGATCGGGGTGGCATCGGGTCGAGTGTCGCCGGAAGGTCTCCGAGGAGCGGTGCGATCGGTCACACGCCCCCGGCGAAGCGGGCGCGCAGATCCTTCTTGGAGAACTTGCCGACCGAGGTCTTCGGCACCTCGTCGATGAACTCGACGCGCTCGGGCAGCCACCACTTCGGCACGCGCCCGTCGAGGAACGCCCGCACGGCGTCGGCGTCGAGCGTCGCGCCCGCGGCGAGCACGACGCAGGCCAGCGGCCGCTCGCCCCAGCGCTCGTCGGGGACGCCGACGACCGCCGCCTCGGCGACCTGCGGATGGGCCATGATCTCGTTCTCCAGCTCGACCGAGCTGATCCACTCGCCGCCGGACTTGATGAGGTCCTTCGTGCGGTCGACGAGGCGCACGTAGCCCTCGGGGTCGACGGTGGCGACGTCGCCCGTGCGCAGCCAGCCGTCGACGGTGAACGAGTCGCCCGAGCGCTCGTCGTCGTAGTAGCTCGAGGCGATCCACGGCCCGGTCACCTGGAGCTCCCCGCGCGCCTCGCCGTCCCACGCGAGCTCCTCGCCGGTCGCGGGCTCGGCGATCCGCAGGTCCACGAGCGGCGCGGGCAGGCCGGCGCTGGCGCGGACGTCGGCGAGCTGCGGGTCGCCCTGCTCGCCGAGCGTGCTCTTCACCGTCGCCACCGTGCCGATCGGGCTCGTCTCGGTCATCCCCCAGGCCTGCGTGATCGGCAGGCCGACCTGCTCGCGGTAGGCCTCGCTGAGCGCCTTCGGCACGGCGCTGCCGCCGCAGACGATCATCCGCAGGGCGGCCAGGTCGCGGCCGGCGAGCTCGGGCAGCGTCGCGTTCCAGATCGTCGGCACGCCGGCCGCGAGCGTCACGCGCTCCTCCTCCATCAGCGCGGCGACGGCGGGACCGCTGAGGTCGGGGCCGGGCATCACGAGGTTCGCGCCGGCCATCGGCGCCGCGTGCGGCAGGCCCCACGCGTTGACGTGGAACATCGGCACGACGGGGAGGATCGTGTCGCGCTCGCTGACCGCCATGTTGTCCGCGGTCATCGTCGTGAGCGCGTGCAGCACGATCGAGCGGTGCGTGTAGACGACGCCCTTCGGGTTGCCGGTCGTGCCGCTCGTGTAGCAGGCGGCCGCGGCGCGGTGCTCCTCGAAGCGCCCGAACGTCCCCGGCTCCGCGGCGGCGAGCAGCGTCTCGTAGTCGTGCACGCGCGGGTCGTCCGGGATCTCGGCGGCGCCGCCGTCGTCCATGACGACGATGTGCCCGACGCGCTCGAAGGTCTCCACCAGCGGCCAGAACAGCCCCAGCAGCGAGCGGTCGACGAAGATCGCCGCGTCGTCGGCGTGGTTGACCGCGTAGGTGATCTGCTCGGGGAACAGGCGGATGTTCAGCGCGTGCAGCACGCGGCCGCTGCACGGCGCCGCGAAGTACAGCTCGAGGTGGCGGGCGCTGTTCCACGCGAACGTCGCGACCCGTGCATCACCGGGCAGCCCGAGCGCGTCGAAGACGCCCGCGAGCCGCCGCGTGCGCTCCGCCCACGCCGCGTACGTCGTGCGCTCGCGGCCGGCGGCCGTCGCGGTGATGATCTCCTTGGCCCCGAAGAGCCGCTCCGCCCGCTCGAAGACGTGCGTGAGCGACAGCGGGGTGTCCGACATGAGTCCGCGCATGGAGCGCACCATATGCGGCGGCGCCGGCCCGGGTACCGTGATCGGCGTGCGGCCCGTCCCCGATCGCCCGAACGTCGAGCTGCGCCGGACGGCCGAGCACGGCGAGATCGTCGTCCTCGCCTTTCCCTACGACGCGCACATCGTCAGCGCCGTGCGCGGCATCCCGCACCGGCGCTTCGACTGGGACGCCCGCGAGTGGTGGGCGCCGGTCGACGACTGGTGCGGCGTCCACGTCGCCGACGTCCTCGCGCGCTTCCCGGACCTCACCCCCAGCGACGAGGTCCGCACGTGGCTGGCGGGCATCGACCGCCGCTGGGTCGGCCGCGTCTCGACCGCGCGCTTCGACGGCCGCGGCTGGTGGGCGCTGCGCACGCACGCCGGCCGGCTGCCCGAGGTGCTCGCCGACGGCGCGGTCGAGCGCGAGGACGGCACGATCCTCGTCCCGCTGCGCACCGCCGGCGCCGCGGCGCTGCGCGAGCTCGCCTCGGCCCGCTTCGACGCCGGCGCCGACCGCTGCCTGACCGCGCTCGAGCTCGGCGAGGACCCGCCGCCGGCGCGCCTGGCGCTGACCGACCGCCTCGACGGCGACCGGCTGAAGCTCGAGGTGCTGTGGGACGCGGACGCGGGCGCGGCGTTCGACGCGCTGCCCGCGTGCGAGGACGGCCGGACGGTGCCGCTCGATCCGTGGGTGGTGGAGCAGCTCGACGCGTTCATCGCGCTGCACGACGTCCAGGTGCGCGGCACCGCCCGCACCGCGCTCGAGCGCCTGCGGGCCGAGCACGAGGAGGCGATGCGCGAGATCCGCCGCTCGCGCGCGACGAGCGGCGAGCCGGTGGCCGAGGTCGCCGAGCAGCTCGGCGGGACGCTCGAGCCGTTCCAGTGGGCGGGGGTGCGCTACGTGCTCGCCGCCCGCCGCGCGTTCCTGGCCGACGAGCAGGGCCTCGGCAAGACCGTGCAGGCGCTGGCCGCGCTCGAGGCCGACCTCGCATTCCCGGCGCTCGTCGTCTGCCCGGCGTCGCTGAAGCTCAACTGGCAGCGCGAGGCGGCGCGCTGGCTTCCGCACCGCAGCATCGCGCTCGTCGAGGGCCGCGGGGTGACCCCGCGGCCGGCCGACCTGACGATCCTGAACTACGAGATCGTCGCGGCGCACGAGCGCGAGCTCGCCCGGCGCGGCCCGCGGGCGCTCGTCGTCGACGAGTCCCACTACGTCAAGAACCCGAAGGCCAAGCGCACCCAGGCGGTGCGGCGGCTCGCGCGGGCGATCCCCGAGGACGGCCTGCGGCTCGCGCTGACCGGCACGCCGGTGCTGAACCACGCCGAGGAGCTCGTCGCCCAGCTGCGCGTGATCGGGCGGATGGAGGACTTCGGCTCCGGCGCGCGCTTCGC
>JALOLQ010000384.1 GCA_025455895.1 Solirubrobacteraceae bacterium | reverse complement strand
CGCTCTTCCCCGAGGGCGGGACGCAGCCGTTCAGCGTCTCGTCGTTCGCCTGGGCGTTCGTGCTCGCGCTCGTGCTCGCCGCGGTGCTCCCGCGCGAGGAGCGCGCGCTCCGCGCCGGCGCCGTGCTCTACGCCGCGGGCCTGCTCGCCGCCGTGATCCTCGACACGCCCGTCGGCGGGAACGCGGTCCGCTTCGCCGCGGTGTTCGGCGGGCCGCTCGCCGCCGGCGCGCTGTGGGACCGCCGCCGCGTGGCGCTCGCGCTGCTCGCCGTGCCGCTGCTCTACTACCAGTGGCTGGCGCCGGTGCGCGCGGTGCTGCGCAGCTCCGGCGACCCGTCGACCGAGGCGGCGTACTACGCGCCGCTCGTGGACGAGCTGGACCGGCGCGCCGCGTCCGAGGGCCCGCTGCGCCTGGAGATCCCCTTCACCTCGAGCCACTTCGAGGCCGCCGAGGTCGCGCCCCGGCACCCGCTCGCCCGCGGCTGGCTGCGCCAGGTGGACGTCGCCGAGAACGGGCTCTTCTACGACGAGGCGCCGCTCACCGGCTCCCGCTACCGCGCGTGGCTCGATCGCCTCGGCGTGCGCTACGTCGCCGTTCCCGGCGCCGACCTCGACGAGGCGGGCAAGGACGAGGCGCAGCTCGTGCGCGACGGGCGCGTGCCCGGCGTGCGGCCGGTGTGGCGCGGCGGCGACTGGACGCTGTACCGCGTGGCGGGCTCGCCGCCGCTGGCCACCCCGCCGGTGCGGGTGACGCGCATCAGCGCCGGCGAGATCGGCCTCGACACCCCGCGGCCCGCCACCGCCGTCGTGCGCGTGCGCTTCAGCCGGCAGCTCGCGCTCACCCGCGGGCGCGGGTGCGTGAGCCGGGCGCCGGGCGGCTTCACGCGCGTGAGCCTGGAGCGCGCGGGCCCGGCGACGCTCGGCACGCGGCTGCGGCTGCTGCCCGCGAAAACCCGCTGCAAACGCTGAGCATGGCCGGTGCGGCCCGGGTGCCGTGTTTCCAACCCGTTACGATGCCCGCTTCGGCATGCGCCCTCGTCTGTCCGCTCTCCGCGCGCGCCTGCTGCCCAACGGCATCCTCGACGTCGTGGTGCAGATCGCGCTCATGCAGGCCACCTACATGGCCTACCGCCTCGTCCGCGGCTGGATCGACGACCCCCAGGGCGCGGCCGTCGCGTTCGAGAACGGGCGCACGATCATCGACTTCGAGCGCGCGACCGGGCTCTTCATCGAGCCGGCGGTCCAGGACTTCTTCGGCGCCACGAGCCTCATCGGCGACGCCTCGGCCTGGATCTACCTCAACGCGCAGGTGACGGTGACGCTCGGCGCGCTCGTCTTCCTCTACATCGTGCACAACCGCTCGTTCTACTTCGTGCGCAACATGTTCATCCTCTCGTGGATCGTGGCGCTCGTCGGCTACGCGGTCTTCCCGACGGCGCCGCCGCGCTTCTTCCCCGAGTGGGGCTTCGTGGACAGCGTCTCGGAGTTCACCGGCGTGCGCGCGGACAGCGCCGCCGCCGACGCGCTCTTCAACCCGTACGCCGCGGTCCCCTCGATGCACGTCGCCTTCGCGCTGATGATCGGGGTGCCGCTCTCGATCCTCTGCAAGCACCGCCCGGTGCGCTGGTTCTGGACGATCTACCCGGTGATCGTGACCTTCGTGATCATCATCACGGGCAACCACTTCCTCGTCGACGCGATCCTCGGCGCGATGACCGCCGGCCTGGCCGCCGTCGGGGCCATGTCGCTGGCCCGCGCCCGGCCCGCCTGGGGCTTCCAGCCGCAGCCGGTGCCCGCCACCGCGTAGCCATGGCGTCCGCCCCTTCGCCCGGCCGGGCTCCCGGCGAGCGCCGCGAGGCGGTGCGCAGCGCGCTGATCGAGTCGCGCCTGACGCCGAACGCGATCTCGCTGAGCGGCCTCGCGCTCGTCGTGCTCGGCGCCGTGCTGGTGCTGCTCGACCACGTCGTCTGGGGCGGCATCGCCTACGCGGTCGGCTCGATCTTCGACACGCTCGACGGGCGCTACTCGCGGGATGTCGGGCAAGGGCACGCCGTTCGGCGCGTTCCTCGACTCGACGCTCGACCGCATCGGCGAGGGGCTGACGCTCGCCGCGGTCTGCTTCCTCTTCGCCGACAACGACCAGCCGGTGAACGCCGCGCTGTGCACGTTCGCGGTGCTGGCCTCGGTGATGGTCTCGTACACGCGCGCCCGCGCCGAGGCGCTCGACGCCGACGCGAAGGTCGGGTTCGGCAGCCGCCCGACGCGCGTGGCGATCCTCGCCGCGGGCCTGATCCTGTCCGGCATCTTCGGCTACGACGAGACGGTGAGCGTGCTCTCGGTCTCGGTCTGGATCCTCGCGGCGATCAGCCTCGTCACGACGGTCCAGCGCATCTTCGCGGTCCGCACGGCGCTGAACGCGCGCGCGGACGACGTGTAACCCGGCCCGCGGGCCGGTGTTCTCCCCCACCGCAACGTCTTTGAGAAGGGAACTTCCTCCAGTGAGCACCAACGGCAAGGCCGCGGCCGGCGCGGCGAGCACCAACGGCAAGGCGCGCTACCAGAAGGACAAGGTCCGGGTGGCGATCGTCGGCGTCGGCAACTGCGCGAGCGCCTTCGTCCAGGGCGTCGAGTACTACAAGAACGCCGACGCCAAGGAGGCCGTGCCCGGCCTCATGCACGTCGACCTCGGCGGCTACCACGTCAGCGACATCGAGTTCACCTGCGCGTTCGACATCAACCGCACGAAGGTGGGCAAGGACCTCGGCCGGGCGATCTGGGCCGACCCGAACAACACGATGAAGTTCGCGAAGGTCCCGAGCGACATCGGCGCGCCGGTCTACCGCGGCATGACGCTCGACGGCATCGGCAAGTACGCCAAGGAGAAGATCACCAAGGCCTCCGGCGAGACCGCCGACATCGCCACGATCCTGCGCGAGACGAACACCGACGTCGTCGTCTCCTACCTGCCGGTCGGCTCGGAGGACGCGACCCGCTGGTACGTCGAGCAGGTGCTCGAGGCCGGCTGCGGCTTCGTCAACTGCATCCCCGTGTTCATCGCCTCGTCGGACTACTGGGACAAGAAGTTCAAGAAGGCCGGCCTGCCGATCATCGGCGACGACATCAAGTCCCAGGTCGGCGCGACGATCGTGCACCGCACGCTCGCCCGCCTGTTCCACGACCGCGGCGTGAAGATGCTGCACACCTCGCAGCTGAACGTCGGCGGCAACATGGACTTCTACAACATGCTCGAGCGCGAGCGGCTGGAGTCCAAGAAGATCTCCAAGACCCAGGCCGTGACCTCGATCATGGGCCACACGCTGCCCGCCGACGACGTCTACATCGGCCCGTCGGACTACGTGCCGTGGCTCACCGACCGCAAGTGGGCGCACATCCGC
>JALOLQ010000383.1 GCA_025455895.1 Solirubrobacteraceae bacterium | reverse complement strand
GCTCACCGACTTCGCCGGACGCCCGAAGCTCGACCCCGAGGAGCTCGACCGCGAGCGCGGCGTCGTGATCCAGGAGATCCAGCGCTACAAGGACCAGCCCGCCTCGGTGGCCGGCGAGCTGATCGAGCGCGCCGGCTTCGGCGACCACCCGCTCGGCCGCAGCGTCCTCGGCCCTGAGGAGCACCTGCGCACGTTCACGCGCGAGGCGATCGTCGCTTTCCGCGAGCGGCGCTGGAGCGGGCGCACCGGCGGGGCATTCCTCGTCGGCAACGTCGACCACCTGCCGGCCAACGGCGCCGTCGACGAGCTGTTCGCCCGCTTCCCGGACCTGCCCGGCCCCGACCCGTCGGAGGCCGTCGCCGCGTTCGCGCCCGAGGTGCTCGTCGAGGAGCGCGAGTCCAACCAGTCGCACCTGCGGATGCTCTACCGCCCGCCCGTCGACGTGCACGACCCCGCCGACCGCGCGGCGTTCGACATCTACGCGACGCTGCTCGGCGGCTCGATGGGCTCGCGCCTGTTCGACGAGATCCGCGAGCAGCGCGGCCTGGCCTACTCGGTCTTCGCGATGAGCCACGCGGGCTCCGACCACGCCGCGCTGCTGATGGGCGCCGGGCTGGAGTCCGGCAAGGCGGTCGAGGCGTTCACGCGGATGAAGGAGATCGTCGGCGAGCTGCACGCGGACGGGCCGCGCGAGGAGGAGGTCGAGCGCGCGCGGGCCTACGCGGGCGGGCGCCGCGTGCTCGCCTTCGAGAACACGAACGCCGTCGCGAGCTTCGCCGCGCGCCGCTCCATCGTCCACGGCGAGGGCATCGACCCCGACGGCGCGATCGCCCGCGTGGATGCCGTGACCTTCGACGAGGTCGCCGCGGTCGCGCGGCGTGTGGACCCCGCCGACCTGGCCGTCGCCTGCGTGGGGCCGCACACCGCCTCGGACTTCGGCGGCTGAGGCACCCCGGCCGGGGCCGGCGGCGCTCAGGCGCCGGCGTTCGCCTGGGGCAGCGCCGGGAGTGCCGGAAGCAGCACGATCCCCGCGTAGCGGACCTTGAAGGTCAGCTTCCGGTCGTCGCGCGTGCAGGTGACGCGATAGCTGCTGCGCCTCGGGCCGTCGTCGGAGGCGGTCCGGTAGATGCAGCCGTAGCCGGAGGTCCGGATGCCGTTGGACCGCGCGAACGCCCTGGCGGCGGACTTCGCGGCGGCACACGACCCGGACGACGTGGTGACGTTCGTGACCGTCGTGCCCCCGCCCACGCCCTTGGCTGCGCCGCAGGACTTGGCCTGCGCGCCGGCAGGGGCGACGGCGACGAGCACGCCGACAGCAAGGACGAGGAGGAAGCCGGACCGGATCATGGTGAATCCGATCGTACCGGCGTTCGGCCACGCCGACCACCGCGCCGCAGGGGCCCGCGGGCGCGGGCGTGGAGGACCCCGCCGGAAGGTACGCGAGAATCCGCGCATGGTCCGCTCCACGACGTTGAACGAGGGCGAGCTCGAGCGGTTCGCCCACCGGGTCGGCGAGCACTGGCCCGAGAGCCGGGTGATCGTCGGCGGCGCCCGGGTGGACGATGCGCGAGGGGTCGTCCCCCAGCGCGAGCGCGGGCCGGAGTTCGTCGCCGTCGTGGTCGCCTCGGCGTTCGAGGGCGTCGCCTGGCTGGAACGCGTCCACGAGGCGGCGGCGCTGTGGGACGCGGAGGCGATGGGGGCGCCCGCGGAGCTGCACTGCTACACGCCGGCGGAGTTCGAGCGCCGCCGCGAGACGCTCCCGGTCGTGCGCTGGGCCGCCGGCCGCGGCGTGACCCTGGCCGCCTGACCCGCGCGCGCAGCCCATCGGGCACACTGTTTCTCGGCAGGCACCGTCACGTTTCGCGTGGACGGGTGTCTCAGGCCGTGGAGCATCGGTGACCCCGCACATCTCCCTCACGCTGCTGCGCACGCAGTCCGACGAGCGCCTGGAAGCGGATGCTGAAGGAGGAGGCCCGCGCCGAGGACGTCGTCCAGGCGGCGATGGTCAGCGCCTGGGCGGCGCTGCGCGAGGGCGTCGCGGTCCGCGACCTGCGGCCCTGGCTCTACCGGATCGTCCACAACGGAGCCCTGAACGCCATGAAGCGCCCGACCGCGGAGCCGCTCGCCGAGCACGCCGACCACCGCGCCGGCCCCGACGACGTGATCGAGCGCCGCGACGAGGTGCGCCGCGCGTTCGGCGGGATCGCCGAGCTGCCCGAGCGCCAGCGCGCCGCGCTGCTGGCCGTGGCCTTCGACGGCCGTTCGGCGGCCGAGGTCGGCGAGGACCTCGGGCTTCAGGACACCGCGGTGCGCCAGCTCGTGAGCCGCGCGCGCTCCAGCCTGCGCGCCGCCGCCACCGCGCTGACGCCGTACCCGGTCGTGGCCTGGGCCGCCTCCGGCGGCGCCGAGCAGGGCCCGGAGATGGGCGCGCGGATCGGCGAGCTGATCGCCGGGGCGGGCCTCGCGGCCGGCGCCGGCGCGGGCGCCGGCGGGCTGCTCGGCGGCTCGGCGGCGATGAAGGCCGGCGCCGTCCTGGCGACTGCGGGCGCGCTCGCGGTGGGCACCCCGAAGGTGGCCGAGGTGATCCGCGAGGACTCGCGCCCCACGCCCGCCGCCGCCGAGACCGCGCGGCCGAGCCCGGCTCCGGCGACCGCCCTGGACGCGGGCGGTCCGGACGGGCTCGCGGGAGCCGCGCCGGCGGCCGCCGACGACCGTTCGGGCCGGGGCGAGGAGGGCGAGGCCGACGACGAGCGCGGCGGCGGACGGCGCGGCGAGGACGACGGGGACTCCGGGGGCGAGGACGACCGCTCGGGCCCCGGCCGCGAGGACGCCCGCGACGCCGATGAGGCCGACGACCGCGACGCCGGCGACGACCGCTCCACCGACGACCGCTCCGGCGACGACGACACCAGGGCGGCGGCTCCGACGACCCGCCGCCGCCGCCCTCCGGCGGCGAGGACTCCGGGACGTCGGGCTCGCCGGAGGACTCCTCGGGCTCCTCGGGCTCCTCAGGGTCCTCGGGCGGCGGCTCGGACGACCCGTCGGGCGACTGACCCGGCCGGACCGCGCCGGCCACCGTCACGTTTCGGCGTCCGGGTGGTCACAGCCGGTGAACCCCCCACCCGAGGAGCGTCTCACCACCATGTCCCGCACCACCCTCCGCACCCTGGCCGCCCTGCTGGCGGTCGCCCTGGTCGCCGCGGTCCCCGTCGGCGCCACCGCCTCGCGCGGCTCCGACGACGGCCCGCGCGCCGAGAGCAAGAGCAAGGGCAAGAGCAAGCAGAAGCGCAAGGGCAAGCGCTCGAGCGACCGTCACCGCGGCGACGCCGGCAAGGTCGCCTCGTTCACGAACGGCGTGCTGACCGTCGAGCTGGCCGCCGGCGGCAGCGTGAGCGGCCGCGTGACCTCGCGCACCGAGATCGAGTGCGACGACGACGACCACCGCGGCCGTCACCGCGGCTCGGCGACCGCCTCCTCGCGCGGCTCGGACGACGACGACCGCGACGATGACGACGAGCGCCGCGGCCGCGGCCAGGACGACGGCCCGGACCACGACGCCGGCGACGACAAGGGCGGCCTGCGCGGCGAGTCCGACGACCGGCCGGCCACGCCCGCACCGGCCGCGTGCGGCATCGCCGACCTGAAGGCCGGCGCCGTCGTCCGCAAGGCCGAGCTGAAGCTCACCGCCCGCGGCGCGACCTTCAAGGAGATCGAGCTGGCGCAGCCCGCGCCCGCGCCCGCCACCTGATCTCCGCCCTCGGCCCGGGCGGCCCGTCCCCCCGGCCGCCCACCGGACGCAGCAACGGCGAGGCGCCCCACCGGGCGCCTCGCCGGCGTCGTCAGGCCTCGCCGCCCGAGATCGCCGCCTGGGCGGCGGCCACCCGGGCGATCGGCACGCGGAACGGCGAGCAGCTCACGTAGTCGAGCCCGGCGCCGTGGAAGAAGCGGATCGAGGCCGGGTCGCCGCCGTGCTCGCCGCAGACGCCCAGGTGCAGGTCGGGACGGGCCGAGCGCCCGCGCTCGCAGCCCATCGTCACGAGCTGGCCGAGCCCCTCCTCGTCGATCGACTCGAACGGCGAGACGTCGAGGATCTTGCGCGCGATGTAGGTCGGCAGGATCGAGCCCTCGATGTCGTCCCGCGAGAACCCGAGCCCGGTCTGCGTGAGGTCGTTCGTGCCGAACGAGAAGAACTCGGCGTGGCGCGCGATGTCGGCGGCCACCAGGCACGCCAGCTCCTGCTCGTAGGCGACCAGCGGGATCATGATCTCGAGCTGCGGCCTGACGCCCGTGCGCCCGTGCACCGTGCGCGCGGCGCGGACGATCGCGCGCACCTGCATCGCGTAGATGTCCTCGTAGAGGATCCCCAGGCGCACGCCGCGCGTGCCGAGCATCGGATTGGCCTCCTCGAGGGCACGCATCACCTGGACCTGGTGCTGGAGCTCCGGCAGGTCCCAGGTGAACTGCAGCTCGGCGCGCGTGAGCTCCTCGCGGGCCTCGTAGCGGTCGGGCAGGAACTCGTGCAGCGGCGGGTCGAGCAGCCGGATCGTCACCGGCCGCCCGTCCATCGCCTCGAAGAGGCCGTCGAAGTCGCCCTGCTGGAGCGGGAGCAGCTCCTCGAGGGCCGCCCGGCGCGCCGCGTCGTCGTCGATCGCCATGATCATCCGCCGCACCTTCGGCTGGCGGTCGGCGGCCATGAACATGTGCTCGGTGCGGCACAGGCCGATCCCCTCGGCCCCGAAGCTCCGGGCGCGACGCGCGTCGTGCG
>JALOLQ010000066.1 GCA_025455895.1 Solirubrobacteraceae bacterium | reverse complement strand
GCGGTCCGATGCGGAACTGATTCGTGCCCGAGCAGCGCGTGCGCGGGACGGTCCGGCTCTCGGCCCGCAGCACCACGAGGCCGCCGGCCGGCTGACCGTAGGAATCGCGCAGCGGCGTGACGGCGACCGCCGAGACGAGCAGGCGGTCGTTCTCCGCGATGCGGCTGTGGACGCGCCACGCGCCCTGGTACACCGGACGCGACCCGTCGGCCCCCCGCCCGCCCTGCCAGGCCGCGCTTCCCTCGCCCTCGGCGACCGGGACGACGCCCCGCGCCGTCGCGTCGGCATCGGTGCCGTCCGGCAGGATCGAGAGGCGGAAGCTCGTGAAGGCGCACGGCCGGTCGGCCGGCCAGCCGAGCGTGACGCTCGCGGCCGAGGGCCGGCGGACGACCCGGAAGGCGCGCGGATCGAGCAGGTCCAGCCGCATCCGCTTGGCGACGGGACGGCCCGTCGCCGCGTTCTTCGCGCTCGCCAGGAGGCTCGGGAGCGGCCGGTCCTTCACGGTGGCGAGCGCCGGCGACGGCGCGGCCCCCGTCGCGGAGACGGCGGCGGTGGCGAGGGCGAGCGCGAGCACGCCGCGCCGGGAGGTCGAGGCCATGCAGCTTCATACCCGCCGGGGACGCGGGAGTTGCGCAGAACCCGGCGATCCGCCGGCGTCCGCCCGCCGCGGCCCGGGCGCTACACTGCTGCGCCGTATGTCCAAGGTGTGTCACAGCTGCGGCAAGGGCCCGGCGTTCGGGAACTCGCGCAGCCACTCGATGGTCGCCACGAAGCGGCGCTTCAACCCGAACCTCCAGAAGGTCCGGATCATCGAGCGCGGCGCGCCCAAGCGGGCGTACGTGTGCACGCGCTGTCTCAAGGCCGGCAAGGTCACGAAGGCCGCCTGACGGCTTCGCGCGGCGCCTGACGCCACCCGGTGGCGGCGGGATGGCCGTGCGGCCTATCCCGTCGCACCGTGCGGCGTCATCCATCCGCGCGAACCTCGTCATGCGGCCTTCGTCCCCGTAGGGCGCGGCCTTGGTCCCCGTAGGGCGCCGCCCCACGTACTAGCCTGAACGCGTCGTGTCGGAATCCCAGTCCAGCCTGGATCGCTTCCGGGCGGCGCTCGGGGGCGCGCTCGCGCACCTGGAGTCGCGCCGGCAGGAGATCAACGACCTGAACGTCTTCCCGGTCGCCGACGGCGACACGGGCGACAACATGGTGCTCACGCTCCAGGCGTGCGTGGCCGAGGTCGACCGCCTCGCCGCGAGCACCGCCGATCTCGACGAGGTCGGGCGCACGGAGATCGTCGACTCGGTGGCGCGGGCGGCGCTGCTGGGGGCGCGCGGCAACAGCGGCGTGATCCTCTCGCAGCTGATCCGCGGAGCGGCCGAGGAGCTCGTCTCGCGGCCCGGCGAACTGGTCGACCCGGTCCTGCTGGGCGCCGCGATGGCGCGCGCGGCGCAGCGGGCCTACGCGTCCGTGCGCGAGCCCGCCGAGGGGACGATGCTCACCGTCATGCGCGACATGGCCGCCGCGGTCGCCAGCGAGATCGCGCACGGCGGGGATCCGCGGCTCGCCCGGGACGCCGATCCGCGCGAGCAGGACCTGCGGCTCGCCGCCGTGCTCGAGCAGGCGGTCGAGGCCGGCGAGGCCTCGGTGCGCCGCGGCCCGGACCTGCTGCCGGCGCTGAAGGAGGCCGGGGTCGTCGACGCCGGCGGGCATGGCGTCGTCGTGCTCTTCGCCGGCTGCGTGGCCGCCCTGCGCGGCGACGCGCCGCCGGAGGTCGCCCACCACCGGCCGCCCGCGCGCGTCACCCACCCCGAGCACGAATCGGCGACCTTCCGCTACTGCACGAACTTCGCCGTCACGGCCGCCGCGGGCGGCCGCCTCGGCGAGCCCTCGGGCTACGTCGCGTCGCTCGAGGCGATCGGCGACTCGGTGCTCGTCGTGGGCGACCACGCGACGCTGCGCGTCCACGTGCACACCGACGCGCCCGCCTCGGCCACCGCCGTCTTCGACGGCGCCGGGGAGGTCTCGCGCCTGGACGTCGCCGACATGCACGCGCAGGTCGCCGACCGCGAGCGGCGTCTGGAGGGCGGCATCCTCGAGATCACCCAGCGCTGCGGCGCGCTGGCGGTCGTCAGCGGCACGGGGATCTCCGCGATGTACCGCTCGCTGGGCTGCGAGGTCCTCGACGGCGGCTCGACGCTCAACCCGTCGACCTACGACATCCTCGCCGGGATCCACACGGTGCCCGCCGAGGAGGTGATCGTGCTGCCCAACAGCCGCAACGTCGTGATGGCCGCCCAGGCCGCGGCGGCGCTCTCGGACAAGACGGTCGTCGTGGTGCCCTCCGGCGCCCAGCAGGCGGGCCTCGCCGCGGCCGTCGCACTCCAGCCCGAGCACTCGGCCGAGCAGAACGCCCTGGCGATGAACGAGATCCTCGCCCAGGTCCGCACCGGGCAGGTCGCGCCCGCCGCCCGCGCGGACGCGCAGGGCCGCTTCGGCGTCGGCGACGCCGTCGGCTACGTCGGCGACGAGCTCGTGGCCTGGGGGCGCCCGGAGGCCACGATCTCCGAGGTGCTCAGCCGGCTCAGCGACGACGCGGAGCTCGTCACGATCCTGCGCGGCGAGGGCGCGCCGCTCGCCGACGAGGACGTCGCGAAGCTCGTCCCCGGCGGGGTCGAGCTGGAGTTCGGCGAGGGCGGCCAGCCCAGCCGCTGGTGGCTGGTGTCCGCCGAGTAGCGCACGATGTGCGCGTGAGCGGTCTGCGCGGCTTCGCCGGCGAGGAGCAGCCGAGCGCCGAGGCGCTCGCGGCCTGCCGCTGGCACGGCCCGCACCCGCAGGCGCTCGCGGCGCCGCTGGAGCTCAGCGGGGAGAAGCCGCGCGAGGCCGCCGAGGCGCTGGGCCTGCACACGGTGGGCGACCTGCTCGAGCACCTCCCGCGCGACCGTCGCGAGGCGCGCACGGTCGCCGGCCTGTGCCCGGGCGACCAGGCCACCGTCGCCGTCGAGGTCCGGGCGATCAGCTCGCGCCCGGTGCGCCGCCGCGGCATGCGCCCGCTCGTGGAGGCCACCGTCGCCGACGAGACGGGCCCGATGAAGGCCACCTTCTTCAACCAGCCGTGGCTCGTCTCGAAGTACCCGCCGGGCACCCGGCTCGTCCTGCACGGCACCTTCGAGGCGCGCAACCGCTTCAAGGTCAGCTCGCACGCGCCGACGACCGAGGGGGTCGGGGGCACCGGCCCGGTGGCGCACTACCCGGCGACCGAGGGGCTCAGCTCCACCCAGATCCTGGCGCTCGTGCGCGAGCACCTGCCGGCGGCGCGGGCCGCGGTCGAGCCGCTTCCGGGCCGGCTGCGCGCGCGCCACCGCCTGCCCGATCGCGCCGCGGCGCTGCTCGCCGCCCACGCGAGCGACCTCGACGGCGGCCGCCGGCGCCTGGCCTTCGACGAGCTGCTGCTCGTCCAGCTCGACCTCCTGCGCCGCCGTGCGCGGCGCGGGGCGTCGCTGCACGCCGTCGCGCTGGAGCCCCCGGCCGACGGCGGCCTGCCGCAGCGCTGGCTCGAGGAGCTGCTGCCCTTCACGCCCACCGGCGACCAGCGCTCGGCGATCGAGGCGGTGCTCGCCGATCTCGCGCGCCCGGAGCCGATGCAGCGCCTGCTGATGGGGGAGGTCGGCTCCGGCAAGACGGTCGTCGCCCTGGCCGCGATGCTGCGCGCGCTCGACCACGGCCGGCAGGCGGCGCTGATGGCGCCGACCGAGACGCTCGCCGAGCAGCACTTCGCCACGCTCCAGGCGCTGATGCCGGGCGAGGCGATTCCGGCGGCGCTGCTCACCGGCTCGACCCCGGCCGCCCGCCGCGCCGACGTCCTGGGCAAGCTCGCCAGCGGCGAGCTCGGGCTCGTCGTGGGCACGCACGCGCTGATCGAGGACGACGTGCGCTTCGCGGCGCTGTCGGTCGTCGTCGTCGATGAGCAGCACCGCTTCGGCGTCGCCCAGCGCGTCAGGCTCGACGCGAAGGCGGGCGCCGACCCGCAGCTGGCGCCGCACGTCCTGCACATGACCGCCACGCCGATCCCGCGCACGCTCGCGCTGCTCGGCTACGGCGATCTCGACGTCACCGAGCTGCGCGAGCTGCCGAAGGGGCGCCGGCCGGTCCACACGCACGTCGCCTCGGGCGAGCGCGAGCGCGAGCGGGCCTACGAGCGCATCCGCGAGGAGCTGCGCGCCGGGCGCCAGGCGTTCGTCGTGTGCCCGCTGGTCGCCGAGTCCGAGGCGCTCCAGGCGCGCGCGGCGACCGCCGAGTACGAGCGCCTGCGCGGCGGCGAGTTCGCCGACTTCCGCGTGGCGCTCCTGCACGGGCAGATGAAGAGCGCCGAGAAGGCCGCCGCGATGCGCGCGTTCGCCGCCGGCGAGGCCGACGTGCTCGTCGCCACCACCGTCATCGAGGTGGGCGTCGACGTGCCGAACGCGACGGTGATGCTCGTCGAGGACGCCGAGCGCTACGGGATCTCGCAGCTGCACCAGCTCCGCGGCCGCGTCGGGCGCGGCGAGCACGCCTCGCTGTGCCTGCTCTTCGGCCCGAAGGAGTCCGAGCGGCTCGCGGCGCTCGCCCAGCACGCGGACGGCTTCCGGCTCGCCGAGATCGACCTGCGCCTGCGCGGGGAGGGGGAGCTCACCGGCACGCGCCAGTCGGGCCTGCCCGGCTTCCGCTGGGCGCTGCTGCCCGAGGACGCCGAGCTGCTCGAACGGGCACGGGCGGCCGCCCGCGACATCGTCGACGCCGATCCGTCCCTGGACGAGCCCGAGCATGCGCTGCTGCTCGCCGCGCTGCGCCGCGCGCACGGCGAGGCCGAGCGCCTGGCGATCCCGGCGTGAGGGTGGTGGCCGGGAGCCTCGGCGGGCGCCGCCTCGCCGTCCCGCCCGGGGCGGGCACGCGGCCGACCAGCGACCGCGTGCGCGAGGCGCTCTTCTCGATGCTCGGCGACGTGGGCGGCACGCGCGTGCTCGACCTCTTCGCGGGCTCCGGCGCGCTGGCGATCGAGGCGCTCTCGCGCGGGGCCGCGAGCGCCGTGCTGGTCGAGCGCGACCGCCGCGCCGCGGACGTCATCGCCCGCAACCTCGACGAGCTCGGGCTCGCCGGCGGCGAGGCGCACCTGGTGCGCGCGCCGGTCGAGGTGGCCATCCGCGCCGCACGCGAGCGCGGCGACGCCTACGATCTCGTCTTCCTCGACCCGCCCTACCGGCTCGCACCGGACCTGGGACCGCGGCTCGCGGAGGCGCTCACGCCGTTGCTGGCCCCCGGGGCCCGCGTGGTCGGCGAGAGCGACCACCGCGCCCCGCTCGACCTGCCCGGCCTGCGCGTCACCCACGACCGGCGCTACGGCGACACCCTGATCCGCATCCACCAGGCATGACCCCAGATCCCCGCATCGCCGTCTGCCCGGGTTCGTACGACCCGGTCACGCTCGGCCACCTCGACGTGATCCGCCGCGCCGCCGTGATGTTCGACGAGGTCGTCGTCGCGGTCGTGAACCTCCCGGTGCGCAAGGGCAGCACGCTGTTCTCGATCCAGGAGCGCCTCGCGTTCATCGACGACGCGACCGCCGACCTGCCCAACGTGAGTCCCGAGCCGTTCGACACGCTTGTCGTGGACTTCGCGCAGCGGCGCGGGGCGAAGGCGATCGTGAAGGGCCTGCGCGCGATCTCGGACTTCGAGTACGAGTTCGAGATGAACCAGCTCAACCGCCTGCAGGCGCCCGACATCGAGTCGCTCTACCTGATGGCGAGCCCGCAGTACAGTTTCCTGAGCAGCAGCGGCATCAAGGAGCTCGCGATGTTCGGCGGCAACATCGACGAGCACGTGACCCCGCTGGTCGCACGCCGCTTGAAGGAAGAACTCGCCCGCTAGCGAAAGCCACCCTTGCCATGGATGTCCTGGTCCTGATCGACAAGCTCGACGATCTGATCCACAACGCCAAGCCCGTCCCGCTGACGGACCAGGTGCGTGTGGACAAGGAGGAGATCTACGACATCCTCGACCAGATGCGCGCGACGATCCCCGAGGAGATCAAGCAGGCGCGCTGGATCGTCAAGGAGCGCCAGGAGATGCTGGCCGAGGCCAAGCGCGAGGCCGAGCGCATCATCAAGGAGGGCCGCGAGAAGCAGGCCCAGCTGATCTCCCAGGAGGAGGTCACCCGCCAGGCCGAGCGCGGCGCCGAGGACATCATCGAGGACGCCCGCGCCCGTGAGCGCGAGATCCGGCTCGGCGCGGAGGACTACGCCGACGAGATCCTCGGCACGCTCGAGGTGAACCTCTCGAAGTTCATCGCCGCCGTGCAGCGCGGCCGCGACCGCCTCGCCGGCAACCAGGACGAGGAGTCCTACGAGACCGCCGACCAGCGGTAGCCGGCCGTGACGGCGACGGTCGCCGTCCTCGAGGCCGACGTCACGACGCTCGCGGTCGATGCGATCGCGAACGCGGCGAACACGCAGTTGATCCTCGGAGCCGGCGTCGCCGGGGCGATCCGCCGCGCCGGCGGGCCCGCCGTCGAGCGCGCCTGCGCCGAGCACGAGCCGATCGGGCTGGGCGAGGCGGCCGAGACGACGGCGGGCGAGTTGCCCTGCCGCTGGGTGATCCACGCCGCGACGATGGATCCGGCCGGGGCCACGTCCGGCCCGGTGATCGAGGCGGCCACGCGCGCGACGCTCGAGCGTGCGGCCGCGCTGGGCTGCCGGTCGGTCGCGCTGGTGGCGTTCGGCACCGGGGTCGGCGGCTTCCCGCTGGACGAGGCGGCGAGCCGCATGTGCCGGGCGATCGCCGGCGCTCCGGCGCTCGCCTCCGGCCCGCTCGAGCGGGTCGTGATCGCGCTGCGCGGCGCTCCGGCCGTCGCGGCGTTCCGCGCGGCCGCGACCGGCGCTGGCCTCCCGCTCGAACCGTAGTCCGCACGGATTCCGCCGTCCCGCGGCGGCGTAGCCTCGAAAGGCGTGGACACCGCGCAGCCCCAGCAGGCCCCGGCCGCGGGCGCCGCGGGCGACGATCACCACGTCCCGCTCGTCCGTCTCGACGGGGTGAGCCGGCGCTTCCGCGTCGGCGAGAACGTCGTCACCGCGCTCGAGGACGTGACGCTCGACGTCGGCCGCGGCGAGTTCGTCGTCGTCCTGGGGCCGTCGGGGAGCGGGAAGACGACGATGCTGAACCTCATCGGGGCGCTCGACCAGCCGACCGACGGGCGGATCGTCATCGCCGGGCGCGACATCACGCGCGCCTCGCGCAAGCAGCTCTTCGCCTTCCGCCGCCACACGATCTCGTCACGATCTCGTTCATCTTCCAGACCTTCAACCTGTTCCCCGAGCTCAGCGCGCTGGAGAACGTGGAGTTCGGCGCGGACGTGGCGGGGCGCACGGACCGGCTGGCGATCGCGCAGGCGACGCTCGAGCGCGTCGGCCTGGGGGAGCGCGTCGCGCACTTCCCGCACGAGCTCTCCGGCGGCGAGCAGCAGCGCGTGGCGATCGCGCGGGCGCTGGCCACCGGGAACCCGGTGCTGCTGGCCGACGAGCCGACCGGCGAGCTCGACTTCCACACCGGGGTGCAGATCCTCCAGCTCCTGCACGCCCAGACGCACGAGCAGGGCACCGCCGTGCTCGTGGTGACCCACAACCGCGAGATCGCGCGGGTCGCCGACCGGGTGATCGAGCTGTCGAGCGGCCGGGTGGTCGCCGACGGTCCGCCGCCCGGCGGGCGGGCCGACATCGCCGACCTGCACTGGTAGCCCGCGATGCGCCGGCGCTTCTGGCTGATCTGGTCGTGGCGGGATCTCAAGCGCCGCCCGGTGCAGGTGATCGTGATCGCGCTGATCATCGCGATCGGCACCGGCCTGGCGACCGGTCTCAGCAGCCTCAAGGCCTGGCGCGTCGCCTCGAACGACGCGACGCTCGCGGCGCTGCGCTTCCACGACGTGCGCGCGACCCTGCCGGAGGGCGGCGATGCGCGCGAGGGGACGCTCGAGCGCGCGGTCCGCGGCGCCCCGGGGGCGGCCGCCGCCCGCGAGCAGCTCGTGCTTCCGACGCAGGTCGACGCCTCGCGCGCCGGCGAGACCGTGCTCGTGCCGGGCCGCATCATCGGCCAGCCGGTCGAGGCGCAGCCGGCCGTCGACGCGCTCGCCGCCGAGCGCGGGCGGGTGCTGCGGCCCGGCGACGAGGGTCGCGCCGTGGGCATGCTCGACCGCACGTTCGCGGACCGCCGCGGCCTGCCCGCGCAGACGCGCGTGCGCCTGGCCGGCGGGCGCGAGCTGCGCTCGGTCGGCTGGGCCTGGCAGCCGCAGTACCTGATCCCCGCCGAGGGCAGCCTCATGGCCGGCGCCAGTGCCGGCGGGTTCGCGCTCGTCTTCACCTCGCTTTCGACCGCCCAGGATCTGGCCGGGCGCCCGGGCCGGGTCAACCAGGTCGTCGTCCGCGGCCGGCCGGGCGTCACCCAGGCCGAGCTCGAGCGGCAGGTCCGTGCCGCGCTCGACCGCGCCCTGCCCGGCGCCGGGGCGACCGTCACCCGCGGCCTCGACGAGCCGGCCGTGCACGTGCTCTACCAGGACGCCGAGGGCGACCAGAAGATCTGGGGCGTCCTCTCGCTGCTCGTGCTGCTCGGGGCCGCGCTCGCGGCCTACAACCTCACGAGCCGCACCGTCGAGGCCCAGCGCCGCGAGATCGGGATCGGGATGGCGCTCGGGGTCGAGCCGCGGCGCCTGGCCCTGCGCCCGCTGCTCATGGGGGCCGAGATCGCCGTCCTCGGGGTGCTGCTCGGCATCGCGCTCGGGATCCCGCTGTCGGCGATGTTCCGCGCGCTGCTCGAGAGCACGCTCCCGCTGCCCGAGCTGCGCACGCCGTTCCAGACCGGCCAGTTCGCGCTCTGGGCGGCGGTCGGCGTCGCGCTGCCGCTGATCGGCGTGCTCCTGCCGGTCCGCAAGGCGGTGCGCATGACGCCGATCGAGGCGATCCGCATCGGCTTCCGCGCCGCGGCCGGCGGCGGGCTCGCGCCGCTGCTCGCGCGCGTGTCCGTGCCCGGCGACAGCCTCGTCCAGATGCCGCTGCGCAACGTCGTGCGCGCTCCGCGCCGCACGCTCATCACCGTCCTGGGGATCGGCGTCATCCTCGCGCTCGTGGTCGCCTTCTCCGGGCTGATCGACTCGTTCCTGCAGCCGATCGACCGCGCCCGCGCCGAGGCGACGCGCAACGCGCCCGGGCGGGTCACCGTGAGCCTCGACGCGTTCCGCGCGGCCGACGGGCCGCAGGTGCGGGCGATCGCCGCGGCCCCGGCGGTCGGCGCCGCGCGGGCGCAGAACCTGCTCCCGATCACGCTCGAGCGCGAGGGCGAGGAGATCGGCGCCGCGCTCACCCTGCTCGATCCGGCGCGGCCCGGATGGCGCCCGAGCCTGCGCGAGGGCCGCTGGGGCTCGGGCGTGCTGCTCGCGCGCCAGGCGGCACGCGACCTCGGCGTCCGGGTCGGGGACCGGGTCGTCGTGCGCCACCCGCTGGTGACCGGGCCGGGGCGCTCGCGCCTCGTGCGCTCGAGCGTGCGCGTCGACGGCATCCACGGCAGCACGCTGCGCCCGGAGGTCTACGGAACCCCCGCCGCCTGGGGCGCGCGCACGGGCCTGACCGGCCTGGCCAACCAGGTCGAGGTGCTCCCCGCGCGGGGGAGCGACCCCGACGCCGTGATCCGGGCGCTCTTCGGCGGGGACGGCGTCGCCTCGGTGCGCGCCGCCGCCGCGCCGTTCGACGACCTCGACGAGACGATGGACCGCTTCCTCGCCTACATCTACGCCGTCGAGGCGTTCATCCTGCTCGTCGCGCTGCTCGTGGCCTTCAACTCGGCGGCGATCAGCGCCGACGAGCGCCGGCGCGAGCACGCGACGATGTTCGCCTACGGCGTCCCGCGCCGCACCGTGCTGCTCCAGGGCGTCGCCGAGAGCGGGATCGTCGGCCTGCTCGCGAGCCTCACC
>JALOLQ010000382.1 GCA_025455895.1 Solirubrobacteraceae bacterium | reverse complement strand
CCAGCAGGTAGTTCGCGTTCAGGACCGCCGTCTCGCTCGCGTCGCGCAGGCCCTCGGCCCCGAGCGAGCGGATGTAGGCATAGGAGCGCACGAAGACGCCGTAGTTGCCCTGGAAGCCGCGCAGCCGGCCGATCGACTGCGGGCGGTCCTCATCGAGGTCGAACACCGGGCCGTCCGGGGTCTCCTCGCGGGTGATGACCGGCCGCGGCAGGAACGGCTCGATCCGTTCGCTCACGGCGATCGGGCCGGAGCCCGGGCCGCCGCCGCCGTGCGGCTGCGTGAACGACTTGTGCAGGTTGTAGTGGACGATGTCGAAGCCCATGTCGCCCGGGCGCGACTTGCCCATCACGGCGTTGAGGTTCGCGCCGTCGTAGTAGAGCGTCGCCCCGACGCCGTGCACGAGCCCGGCGATCTCCTCGATGTTCGGGTCGAAGATCCCGAGCGTGTTCGGGTTCGTGAGCATCAGGCAGGCGACGTCGGTGTCGACCTTGGCGCGCAGGTCGTCGAGATCCACGCCACCGTCGGCGTTCGTGCCGACCTTCACGACCTCGTAGCCCGCCATCGTCACCGTCGCGGGGTTCGTGCCGTGGGCGGTGTCCGGGGTGAGCACCTTGTGGCGCGTCTCGCCGCGGGCCTCGTGGTAGGCGCGGGTGAGCAGCACGCCCGCGAGCTCGCCGTGCGAGCCGGCCGAGGGCTGCAGCGAGACGTACGGCAGGCCGGCGACCTCGCCGAGCGCGCGCTCGAGGTTCCACATCAGCTCGAGCGCCCCCTGGGCGCGGCGCGGGTCCTGGAGCGGGTGCAGGCGGGCGTGCCCGGGCAGCGCGGCGACGCGCTCGTGCAGGCGCGGGTTGTGCTTCATCGTGCACGAGCCGAGCGGGTAGAAGCCCGAGTCGAGGTCGAAGTTGCGCCGGCTGAGGCGCACGTAGTGGCGCACGAGCTCGGGCTCGGAGACCTCGGGAAGCCCGGCGCGCTCGGCGCGCCGCAGCGCCGCGGGCAGCAGCTCGTGCGGGTCGCGCTCGGGGACGCCGCTCGGCGGCGCGGTGAACGCGCGGCGCCCGGCGGCGCCCTTCTCGAAGATCGTCGTCGCGGGCTCGCGCTGCATCGGCGTGGCGCCGTCGATGCTCGCCGGGACGGCGGTGAGCGGGCTCATGCGCGCACCTCCGCGGCCGGCGCGGCGACCCGTTCGGCGGCGAGCGCCTCCGCGAGCACCTCGGCGAGCCGGTCGATGTCCTGCTTCGTGCGCTGCTCGGTGATCGCGACGAGCAGCCCGGCCGCGTGCTCGGGGTAGTCGCGGCCGAGCGCGTACCCGGGATTGACGCCCGCATCCTGGCAGCGCCCGATGACGCGGCGCACCGCCTCCGCGTCCGCCACGTCGAGCTCGAGCGCGAACTCGCGCACGACCGGCTGCTCGTGCAGCGCGCTCACGCCGTCCAGCGCGGTGAGGGTCTCGCGCGCGTACGCGGTGCGCTGGAGCAGCAGCTCGGCCAGCTCGACGAGCCCGTCGCGCCCGAGCCAGCTCAGGTAGACGACGCCCGCGAGCGCGTTCAGCGCCTGCGAGGTGCAGATGTTCGAGGTCGCCTTCTCGCGGCGGATGTGCTGCTCGCGGGTCTGGAGCGTGAGCACGAAGCCGCGGCGGCCGTCGACGTCGCGGGTCTGGCCGGCGATCCGGCCGGGCATCCGGCGCAGGTAGGCCTCGGTGGCGGCGAAGAAGCCGAACGACGGGCCGCCGAAGTCCAGGCGGTTGCCGAGCGTCTGGCCCTCGCCGACGGCGACGTCCACCCCGCACTCGCCGGGCGCGGCGAGGATCCCGAGCGGGATCGGGTCGTAGGAGCCGACGACGACCGCCGGGGAGTTCTTCGCGGCCTGGGCGAGCGCGGCGGCGTCCTCGACCGCGCCGAGGAAGTTCGGCTGCTGGAAGACGACGGCGGAGGTGTCCTCGTCGATCGCCGCCGCCCACGCCTGCGCGTCGGTCACCCCGCCGGCGAGCGGCACCTCGACGACCTCCATCCCGTAGCCGTGCGCGAGCGTGTGCAGCGTCTCGCGGCTGTGCGGGTGCACGCCGCGCGAGACGACGATCCGCCGCTTGCCCGAGACCGGCAGGCCGGTGAGCTCGCTGATCGCCGTCTGGTACTCGAACATCACCTGCAGCCCGCCCTGGCTGATCTCCGGCTGGTAGGGCGTGTACGGGGTGAGGAACTCCGAGCGGCCGAGCAGCATGTCGATCGCCGCGGGGACGTAGTGGTCGTACATCCCGGCGCCGAGGAAGGTCAGCTCGTCCTCGGCTGAGGTGTTGCCGCGGGCGAGGTCGAGCAGGTGCGCGTAGACGTCCTGCTCGGGCATCCCGGCGGGCAGGTCGAGCTCGCGGCGCAGCCGCACGCCGTCGGGGATCTGGTCGAAGAGCTCTTCGAGGCTCTGCGCGCCGATGGCGGCGAGCATCGCCTCGAGGTCGGCGGGCGTGACGGCGGTGTAACGGCTCACGGCGTCCTTCGGGTCGGGGTCAGGACAGGGTCTCCTGATAGGCGGCGGCATCCAGGAGGGCGTCCTTCTCCGATACGTCGGAGAGGCGCACCTTGACCATCCAGCCGTCGCCGTAGGGGTCGTCGTTGATCGCCTCGGGGCTGTCGGCGAGCGCCTCGTTGATCTCGACGACCTCGCCGGAGAGCGGCGCGACGACGTCGCTCACGGCCTTCACGGACTCGACCTCGGTGTACGAGTCGCCCGCGACGACCTGGGTGCCGACCGGCGGCGGGTCGAAGAAGACGACCTCGCCGAGGGCGTCCTGGGCGTACCAGGTGATGCCGAAGGTGGCGACGTCGTCTTCGATGCGCGCCCAGTCGTGCTCGGGGTGGTAGAGGAGGTCCGCGGGGTAGCTGGCGTCGGCCATGGGTCGTTCTCCGTGGGTCGGCTGCGGTGCGCGCCGATCCTATGCGCCCGGCGGGCGGTAGAGGGGCTTCTCGGCGACCTCGGCGCCGCGGACCTTCCCGCGCACGTCGATCTCGAGCGCCGTGCCGGGGGTCGCGTGGGCGGCCGGGACGTAGGCCATTCCGATGCCGACGCCGAGCGACGGGGACATCGTCCCGCTCGTCACCTCGCCGCCGCCGACGACCGGGTTGCCCTGGCGGGCGATCCCCCCGCCGGTGATCCGGAACGCCACGAGCCGCTCGGCCGGCCCGGCCTCGCGCGCCGCGCGCACGGCCTCCGAGCCGATGAAGCCCGTGTCCTCCTTGCAGCACCAGCCCAGGCCGGCCTCGATCGGCCCGCGCGACTCCATCAGGTCGTTGCCGTAGAGGTGGTAGCAGACCTCCAGGCGCAGCGTGTCGCGCGCGGCGAGGCCGGCGGGCGCCGCGCCGCGGGCGACGACGGCGTCCCAGATCGCGGGCGCGGCCTCGCCGGAGCAGAGGATCTCGACGCCGTCCTCGCCGGTGTAGCCGGTGCCGCAGACGAGCGTCGTGTGGCCGGCGATCCGGCGCGTGGCGACGGTGAAGCGCGCCGGGAGCGGCGCGTCGGCCAGACCCTCGACGCTCTGGCGGGCGGTGGGGCCCTGCACGGCGAGCATCGCCCAGCGCTCGGCCGCGTCGGTGACCTGCGCCTCCGGGAAGTCCGCCGCGTGGCGCTGGAACCAGGCGAGGTCCTTCTCGTGGTTCGAGGCGTTCGTGACG
>JALOLQ010000381.1 GCA_025455895.1 Solirubrobacteraceae bacterium | reverse complement strand
GAGAACGTGGCCTTCGTGCTGTCGTTGCCGGCGAGCTGCAGCAGGGCGAAGCCCATGATGATCTCGTCGTCGCTGAGCCCCTCGCCGTCGACCTCGGCGGTCACGAGCAGGCTCGTGAGGTCGTCGGTCGGGTTCGCGCGGCGCTCGGCGACGAGCTTGCCGCCCTCCTCGAAGGCCTTGTGCACCTGCTGCATGACCGTCTCGATCCCGCCCGGCTGGAGCTCGTCGTCGCCGAAGGCCATCGCCCGCAGCGCGAACTCCGACCACGACGCGTCGTCCTCCTCCGGGGTGCCGACGAAGCTGCCGATCACGCGGCTGACCACCGGCGTGGCGATCTCCGCGACGAGGTCGATCTCGTCGCGGCCCTCGAGCCGGTCGAGCACCGTGGCGACGATCTCGCGGATGCGCTCCTCGTGCTCGGCGATCCGCTTCGGCGTGAAGCCACGCTGGAAGAGCGCCTTGATGCGGTCGTGGCGCGGCGGGTCCATCGCGATGAACATCGCGGTCTGCAGCTCGATCGGCGTGCCGTGATCGGTGACGACGATCCCGCCCTCCTGCGAGGAGAAGTCCTCCCAGCGGCGGCTGATCTCGTGGATGTCGTCGGCCAGCGTGATCGACCAGAAGCCCGGCTCGCCCTCCCAGGTCGCCATCGGGCTCCAGTGCACCGGGTCCTCGCGGCGGATGCGCGAGAAGACCTCGTGCGGGAAGCCGTCCTCCCACAGGGTCATGTCGCCGAGGTCGATCTGCTCGACGGGGATCTCGGTGGCGCTGGTCATCGTGCTCCTTCGGCTGGGCGGTTCGGGCGGATGCGGCAGGGTAGCGGACCGATGCGACACATGCAAGCAAGTGTCGCATTCGTGATGTTGTGATTGACTGTCGCAGTGATGCCCCCCGCCACCGCCGGCTTCCGCCGCGCCACCGAGGAGGACGCCGTCCAGCTCGCGCGCGAGACGTTCCTCGCCGACGAGCGCGTGGACATGAACGCGCTCGCCGCCCGCCTGGGCATCTCCCGCGCGACGCTGCACCGCTGGGTCCACACGCGCGAGAACCTGCTCGACCGCGTCCTCGGCCAGCTCACCGACGAGTTCCTGGCCGAGGGGCTCGTGCAGGCGCGCGCCCGGCCGGACGACGCCATCGGCGCGCTGACCCTCGCCCTCGTCAGCGCGACGTCCGGCTTCCCCCCGCTGCGCGGGTTCGCCGCCCGCGAGCCGGAGCTGTCGCTGCGGCTGCTGCTCGGCGCGCAGGGCGCGGTGCGCCGGCGCGCCGTCGCCGGCGTGCGGACGCTGCTCGCCGAGGCCTACGCCGAGGAGGCCGGCGCGCTCGAGGGCTTCGCCGAGACCGTCGTCGAGGTCGTCGTCGCGCTCGAGTGGGCGACGCTGATCGCCGGCGAGGAGCCGTCGGCCGAGCGGATCGCGGGCGTCGTGCGCGCGCTGCTGGCGGGCGCCCGCGCCGGCGAGCTCACGCGCGGCTGAACGGCTCGCGCAGCGCGCTCGCGACCGGGGCCAGCGCCGCGGGCCCGGTCACCTCGGTCACCAGCGCGACCCGGTCGGCCACCCCGCCGACCCGCGCGGCGATCTCGGTCGCCACGGCCGTCGGATCGTCGCCGCGCACCGCGAACAGGCCGAGCACGTCGTCGTCGACGAGCCCCGGCAGCGCCGCCCAGTCGCCCGCCCGCGAGCGCTCGTGCAGCGCCTCGAAGAGCGCGCCGAGCCCATGATGGTCGAGGACGTGGCGATAGCCCGGCGTCGAGCCGTAGAAGGCCACGCGCCGCCGGCACGCCTCCCACTCGTCCTCGCCGAGCGCGACGAACACCGAGGCGGTGAGCTCGAGCTGCGCCCGCGAGCGCCCACCGGCCTCGAGCCCCCGCTCGAGCGCCGGGAGCGTCACCTCGCGCAGCACCTCGGGCGTGCTGAACGCGTGCCCGAGGAACCCGTCGGCCACCTCCCCGGCGACCTCGGTCATCCGCTCGCGCACGCCGGCCACGAGCACCGGCGGGCGCGGGTGGGCGGCCGGCGGCGGGCGGAAGTTCGGGTGTGGGTGAAGAAGTCGCCCTCGAAGCGCAGCTCGCCGCCGGTCTCCCACGCGTCCCAGATCGCGCGCAGCGCGAGCACCGTCTCGCGCATCCGCGCCGCCGGGCGCTCGAACGCCGCGCCGTAGCGGCGCTCGACGTGCGCGCGCACCTGCGAGCCCAGCCCGAGCGCGAAGCGCCCGCCGGCGAGCGCCTGCAGGTCCCAGGCGGTGTAGGCGAGGTCCATCGGCGTGCGCGGGAAGGCGAGCGCGATCGCCGTCTCGACCCGCGCCCGCGAGGTCGCCTGCGCGGCCTGGGCCGCGGCGAGGAACGGGTTGCCGCTGGTCTCGGTCACCCCGACGGCGCCGAACCCGAGCGCCTCGACCTCGGCGGCGCGGGGGCCGATCTCGGTCACCGGCAGGCCGCGCAGGACGAGCGCGCTCTGCATCAGCGCGGCTCCCCGATCGCCGCCTCGAGCTGCTCGAGCAGCCCCTCGGCGCTGCGCGCGGCCGTCTCGACCATGAGCGCGTGCACCTGCTCCCGCGTGAGCCGGCCGTAGTCGAGCCACTGGCGGATCGCGCCCTCGGCGAGCGCCTCCCACGCGCGCAGCAGGCCCATCCGCTCGGGGCTCAGCTCGTCCACCGGCCCGAGCCCGACGACCTCGGCCAGCCGCCGCGCCGCCGCCTCGCGGCAGTCCTCGACGAGCGCCGCGATCTGCGGGTCGCCCATCGCGGCCGCGGACATCGCCGCGAGCCACAGCTCGCGGCTGCGCTCGATCGCGTCGAGCCACACGCCGACGCTCTCGTCGAGCCGCGAGCGCACGGTCGCACCCTGGACGTAGGCCGGCACCGGCAGCTCCGGCACCTGCATGAGCCAGCGCACGACCTCGACGTAGAGGTCGCGCTTGGTCCCGAAGTGGTGGTTGATGAGGCCGCGCGTGATCCCGGCCGCCTCGGCGATCTCGTCGAGCGAGACGTCGTCGTAGGGGCGATCTCGTCGAGCGAGACGTCGTCGTAGGGCTGCGTGCGGAACGCCTCGACGGCGACGCGCAGGATCTGCGCGCGGCGCTCCTGCGGAGCGAGCCGGCGGGCCATCGCGCTCAGGCCTCGTCGTCGATGGCCGCCAGCAGCGCGCCGGCGTCCACCTGGCTGCCGACCTGCACCGAGAGCGTCGTGACGACGCCGTCGGCGGTGGCGACGATCTCGTGCTCCATCTTCATCGCCTCGAGCGCCAGCAGCGGCTGGCCCTCGCTCACGCGGTCGCCGACCGCGACGTCCACCCGGATGACGCTGCCGGGCATCGGCGCGAGCAGCGAGCCCGGGGCGACCATCGCACTCGGATCCGGGTAGCGCTCGAGCTCGCGCACGTCGAGCTGGCCGCCGGGCGCCGAGACGTGGACCGCGCCGCCCGCGCCGCGGCGCACGCCGTAGGTGCGGCGCAGCCCGTCGAGCTCGAGCACGACCCGGTCCGGCGCGGCCTCCATCAGCGACGCCGCCGTGGCGAGCGGCTCGCCGTCGACGCTCACGCGCTCGAGCGCGCCGCGCAGGAAGCGGTAGCCGACCTCGTGCTCGGCCTCGCCGTCGGCGTAGCGCACGAGCTGATCGTCGCCGGGGTTGTTGCGCCAGCCGCTGGGCAGCGTGGCCTGCACCGGCGCCATCTCGCGGCGCTCGGCCTGGCCGGCCAGGGCGGCCGCGGCCAGCGCGGCGCGCCGCTCGTCCTCGGCGAGCAGCCCGCGCACCAGGCCGCCGGCCCCGGGGCGCTCGAGGAAGTGGGTGTCCACGTCGCCGGCGAGGAACGCCGGGTCCTCGAGCAGCCGCACGAGGAAGTCGCGATTCGTGCGCAGCCCGTCGATCTGCGCCTCGCGCAGCGCGGCGGCGAGCACGGCGGCGGCCTCGGTGCGCGTCGCGGCGTGGGCGATGACCTTCGCGACCATCGGGTCGTAGTGGACCGAGACGACCGAGCCGTCCTCCACGCCCGTGTCCACGCGCAGGCCGGCGCGAGCGGGGAAGCGCAGCCGCGTGAGCGCGCCGGTCTGGGGCAGGAAGTCCGCGGCCGGGTCCTCGGCGTAGAGGCGCACCTCGATCGCGTGCCCGCGCGGGGCGGGCTCGTGGGCCTCGGACGGGATCGGCGCGCCGGCGGCGACCTCGAGCTGGAGGCGCACGAGGTCCAGGCCGGTGACCTCCTCGGTCACCGGATGCTCGACCTGCAGGCGCGTGTTGACCTCGAGGAAGAAGAACTCCCCGCTGGGCGCGAGCAGGAACTCGACGGTCCCCGCGCTCGCGTACCCGATCGCCTTGCCCGCGGCGATCGCCGCCTCGCCCATGTGCGCGCGCAGCACCTCGTTCACCGCCACCGACGGCGACTCCTCGAGGATCTTCTGGTGGCGGCGCTGGACCGAGCACTCGCGCTCGCCCAGGTGCGTGACGGCGCCGTGGTGGTCGCCGAGGATCTGGATCTC
>JALOLQ010000065.1 GCA_025455895.1 Solirubrobacteraceae bacterium | reverse complement strand
CGCCTCGACGAGCGCGTCGCGCTCGATCGCCTGGCCGATGGTGAAGCGTCCGCCGGAATCCTCCCAGCGCTCGGTGTGGCCGGCGTCGAGGCGCTCGTGGCAGAGCGGGTCCTCGTCGAGCACGGAGACCTCGTGGCCCTGCGCCAGCATGGAGCGCGCGATGGCGGACCCGACCCGGCCCGCCCCGGCGATGAGGATGAACGACATCGCGGCGGCATGCTAGCGGGGCGCGGCCGTCTCGGGGCCCGGGTCCTCGGGTCCCGGCGCGGTGAGGATGACGGCGCACCCGGCCTTCGCCACGACGGTGCGGGTGAGGTCGCCGATCGCCGCGTCACCGGCGATCCCGCCCAGGCGCGCGCCGCCGCGGATCCGCGAGGGCTCCTCGGCGGCGAGGACGATCGCCTGCACGCCGCGGCGGCGCGCCTCGTCGACGATCGCGTGGCCGGCCCGGCGCGCTCGCACGGTGGCGGTCGCGACCGTGACGCCCTCGTATTCCTCGCCGACCGCCCGGGCCCGCGCCAGCGCCGCGCGGGCGCGGGTCAGCTCCGCTTCCGGGAGGCGCGCGTCGAGCGGCAGCGACATCGGCACCTCGAACACCCAGAGCGCCTCGATCGTCGGCGCTCCCTCCCCGAGGTCCTCCTCGGCCGCGAGCCGCCCGGCGGTCTGCATGATGTCGTCGTCCAGGGGACGGCCCGAGATCGGGACGAGGATCGAGCCGTACTCGAGCTCGACGTGGTCCCCGCGCAGCGCCTCCTGCGGCACGCTGACCCGGCCGAGCAGCGGCTTCCCCGTGCCCCGGCGATAGGTGACGTAGAGCAGCAGCCCGAGGCCCATCCAGCCGAGGCCGACCCAGCGCGCCTCGTCATGGGTGACCAGCACGCTGACGAAGGCCAGGGCGCTGAGCAGGAGCCCGGCGACGGCCGGCAGCGGCAGCAGGAACCGCCCCACCGGGAGGTTCAGCGGGATCCGGTAGGGGCGCGCGCGCGTCGGCTCGCTGATGCGCAGGCGCAGGATCGACGCGTGCGCGATCGTGAGCCCCAGCAGCGCCCCGAACGCGTAGATGCCGAGCATCACCTCGAGGTCGCGCGGCAGCGCCAGCGCGCCGGCGAGCAGCGTCGCGAGCGTGATCAGCACCCACGGGGTGAAGCGCGTCGGGTGCAGCCGGCCCAGCCCGGACGGGATCTGCCGGTTGGTGGAGAGCGCGTAGGCCAGGCGCGAGAGGCCGAGCATCGCGGAGTTCGCCGCGGCGATCAGCGTGATCGCCGCCACCGCGCCGATGGCGTAGGTCAGCGTCTCGCGCAGCCACTCCTGCTCGAAGCCCGCGGCGATCCCGAGCACCGGGGCCTCCTCGAACGTCGTCGCCAGGCGCGTGGTCCCGTCCACGACCGGCTCGGCGCTCATCGCGATCAGCGCGATGCCCGTGTAGACGACGAACACCGTCAGTGACGAGGCGCTGATCAGGCGGCGCAGTCCGGCGCGCCGGACCTCCACCTCGGCCGCGACGCCGGCGGCGGACTCGAGGCCGGTGGAGACGACCGTCGCGATCCCGAGCGCGACGATCACGTCCTCCCAGGTCGGCGAGCTGCCCAGGTCGATCGACGCGGTGATGAGGTCGGCGTCGAAGAGCAGCGCGGCGCCGACCGCGATCAGCAGCAGCTGCAGGGCGATGTCGGCCCCCACGAGCAGCCGGATCCGCCGGTGGCGGGTCGTCGAGAAGCCGCGGATGTTGCGGACCGCGACGTACGCCAGGATCACGGCGATCGCGGCCAGCTCGACCGCTCCGCCTCCACCCAGCTCGCCCCAGAACGGCGCGAGGTAGTTCGTCGCCGAGAACGACGTGGCGGCGATCAGGATCACGTAGTCGAGCAGCACCGCCCAGCCGGCGACGAAGCTCCACAGCTCGTTGAACGCGTGGCGGGCGAAGACCGTCGAGCCCGCGCGCTCCGGGTAGAGCGCCGCGCCCTCGACGTAGGTCATCGCGGCGAGCGCGAACATCAGCGCCGAGACGACGAAGACGACCGGGGTGAGGCCGAGCGCGTAGCCGGCGATGACGCCGAGCGCGAAGTAGATCGCGCTGGCCAGCACCGTCCAGACGATGCTGAACAGCATCGGCTGCCCGACGCCGCCGCGCAGCACGTCCGGGCGCTGGCGGTGCGGGCTCACGGGCGCCTCCGGGACACCCACAGCCGCCCGGCTCCGGCGGCGACGAAGAGGCCTCCGAGCAGCAGGCCGACGGCCGCCGGACCGCCGCCGGCGGCGAGCGTGCGCACGATCATCAGCACCCCCAGGCCCATCAGCACGACGGAGAACAGCGTGGTCAGCGTGCGGTGCATGTCACGCCCCTCCATCACGCCCCCCGTGCGCCAGCGGAGACCGGGGCTCGCCCGGCGTCCGGATCGGTCTGGACGATCACGCGGCACGGGCGCTCCTCGAGCACCGTCTCGAGCGTCTTGTCGAACAGGGAACCGGCGGTTCGTGAGGGCAGCGGCATGACGATCGCCCGGGCGCGCAGCGCGCGCGCCTCGCGGATGATCAGGCGCCCGGCCTGGCCCGCGCGCACCTTCTGCCAGTGCCCGGTCACGCGCCGGCCGCCCTGGAGCCGCGCCTGCTCGACGATCGACTGCGCCGCGCGCTCCTGGCCGGGCATCGCCGCGTCGATCGGTGACGAGGCGGGGACGGTGATCGGCACCAGCACGTGGATCCCGCGTCGCCGGCGGGCCGCGAGCTTCACCGCGGTGGCGACCGCGCCCGGTGAGTAGCCGCGCGGGTCGAGCACGAGCAGGACCGATTCGTACTCCGCCTCGTGCTCGAGCACCGGCTTGGGGATCGCCACCTTCACGGTCTCGGTCAGCCCGAGGCCCTGGCTGCGCCGGTAGAGCGGGTAGACGACCATGCCGATCGCCAGCCACGCGAAGCCGGCGATCGCCACGCTCACGTTCAGCAGCGTGACCACGGCGAAGGCGATCGCGGTGCCGGCGAGGCCGATCAGCGCGAAGACGGGCACCAGGACGCCCCCGACGCGGACGTTCATCGGCCCGACGTAGGGCCGCGGCGCGTCCGGCTTGCTCACGCGCAGGCGGATCAGCGCCAGGTGGGCGATGCTGAACGAGAGCATCGCCCCGAACGCGTAGATGTTCCCGAGGAAGTCGGCCTGCCCGGGGATGATCGCCAGGCACGCGACCGCCCCGAACACGAGGATGCCGATCCACGGCGTCCCGTAGCGGGGATGCAGCCGGCGCAGGCGGTCGGGCATCTGCCGGTGGATCCCCATCGAGTAGACCAGGCGCGAGACGCCGATGATGCCTGCGTTCGTCGCGATGAAGAGGATCGTCGCCGCGAGCAGCCCGACGTAGACCTCGGCGGCGCCTTGCAGCGGCCCGAGGTCGATCTGCTGCACGACGCCGAGGATCGGGTCGCCGGCGAAGCCCCCATCGTCCTCGGGCAGCCCGAGGAGCGTCTCGTAGTCGCCCTCGTCGTTCTGCGTGACCGGCAGCGCCGAGAGCGCGACGGCGGGCAGGATCGCGTAGATCGCGAACACGGCGATCACGACCCGGTTGATCGCCGCCGGGATCGTCTTCGCCTCGTCGCGGGCCTCCTCGGCCATGTTCGAGATCGTCTCGATCCCGGTGTAGGCGATCATGCCCACCGGGATCGCCAGCAGGAAGTCCGTCCAGGTCGGCGCGATCCCGAACTCGACGTTGTCGGCGAGCACCTCCGGCGAGAGCACGAGCACCGCGCCGACGACCACGAGCAGCAGCTGGGTGGCGAAGTCCAGGATCGCCAGCGCGACGTTGACGCCGGCGGACTCCTTCACGCCGACGACGTTCACCAGCGAGAGCAGGACCACGACGCCGATCCCGAAGATGATGTCCGCCGGCGACGAGCGCAGCGGCTCCCAGAACAGCGAGCCGAGGTAGTGCGGCACGAAGAACGCCGAGATCGCGATCGTGATGACGTAGTTCAGCATCTGCGCCCAGGCGGCGAAGAAGCTCCAGAACTCGTTGAAGGCGTGGCGCGCGAAGCTCGAGGAGCCGCCCGCCTCCGGGTACATCGCCGTCGCCTCCGCATACGTGGAGGCCGTCATGAAGAAGAAGAACCCCGTGATGATGAAGACGAGCGGGGTGAGGCCGAGCGCGTACGACGCGACGAGGCCGAGCGCGTAGTAGATCGACGAGCCGACGTTCCCGTAGGCCGTCGAGAAGAGCGCGTTGACCCCCAGCACCCGCTGGAGGCCGTGCAGGCGCCGCTCAGCCACCGGTCATCGCTCCCGTGCGCAAACCGACGGGAGTCTAGGGCCGCCCGGGATCGGCGGTGGCGCGCCTCAGGAGGCGGGCGCGGCGGCGGTGGACCCGAGGTCCTCGGCGACCGCGGCGATCGCCTCGCCGATGGCGCGCCCCGCCTCGAGGATCTCCTCGCGCTCGGCGACCAGCGGCGGCGAGATCGCCACCCCGTCGCCCAGCGGGCGCACGAGCACGCCGCGCGCCTTCGCGTGCGCGAACGTCCGCACCGGCAGGTCCGGGTGCGCGGCGAGCGCCTCCGGGGCGAAGGCGACCGCCCCGAGCGCGCCGACCCCCGTGCGGATCTGGCCGACGAGCTCCGCGCCGGCCAGCGGGGCGAACGCGTCGGTGATGTCGTCCTCCATCGCCCGCCCGCGCCCGAGCAGGTCCTCGCGCTCGAGGATGTCGAGGTTCGCCAGCGCCGCCGCGCACGCGGTCGGGTGGCCGGAGTAGGTCTGCCCGTGGCGGAACATCAGGCCGCCGCGGGTGAAGAACGGCTCGGCGACCCGGCCGCTGATCACGACGCCGCCGAGCGGCAGGTAGCCGCTCGTCACGCCCTTGGCGAAGGTGATCATGTCCGGCCGCAGGTCGAAGCGGTCCACGCCCCACCAGGTGCCCAGGCGCCCGAAGGCGGCGATCACGCAGTCGGCGATGAAGAGGATGCCGTGGCGGCGGCACAGCTCCTGCAGGCCCTGGAGGTAGCCCGGCGGGACGCGGTGCACGCCGCCGGCGCCGATCACCGGCTCGGCGAGCACCCCGGCCACGTGCTCGGCGCCGACGCGCTCGATCTCGGCCTCGAGCGCCTCGAGCGAGTCCCACGGCACCTGCGAGGTGTGCTTGTCCTCGGTGCCCATGCCCTCCTTGTTCGGCGCGATGCCGCCGAGGCTCGTCCCGAGCCCGTGGGTGCCGTGGTAGCCCTGGCCGCGGCCGATCAGGTGCACGCGCTCGGGCTGCCCGGTGGCGGCGAAGTAGCGCCGCGCGAGCTTGCCGGCGGTCTCGATCGCATCGCCGCCCCCGAGCCCGAAGAAGATCCGCGGGTCCTCGACGACGTCCTCGGCGTAGCCGGCGAGGCGCTCGGCCAGGGCGTCGGCCGGCCGGTTGCTGAACGCCGCGAAGCACTGGTAGGTCGCCAGCTCGTCCATCTGCGCGGCGACGGCGTCACGGATCTCGCGCCGCCCGTGCCCGGCGTTCACGCACCACAGGCTGGCGGTGCCGTCGAAGTAGCGCGTCCCGTCCTCGTCCCAGACGTGGGCGCCCTCGCCCTTCGTGATGACGATCTCCGCCCCGCGGACGGCCGCCATGTCCGCGAACGGGTGCCAGAAGCGCGTGTCGGTGCTCATGTCCTGCACCGTAGCCCGCGGACGCCGCCGGCGGCAATCGCCCGCGCGGCGAAGCGGCCCCGGGCGGCTGCGCCGCTCAGGCCTTCTCGAAGTCGACCGGGCGCCCGTCGGCGTCGAGCACGCGCACGACGAAGGCGTACGAGCCGGCGGGCAGCGTTCCGCGCAGACGCGCGACCCAGCGCAGGGCGCCCCGCGTGCGGCGCATCTGCGCCGGGATCCAGCGCGGAGCGCCGCAGCCGGGCTTCGAGGCGCGGGTGAAGCGGGCGTTCCGGGCGACCCACCAGGAGCAGCCCGCGCGCCGGGCGCTGCCGCGGCGCACCGCGATCTCCACGCGGCCGCCGGCGGGCGCCTCGCGCAGCAGGCCGCTGAGCGTCCGCGGGCCGAACGGGTTCGGCGGGTCGAAGCGCAGCGCCGGCAGCCGGCGCTCGGCCACCACGGCCTGCGCGATCCCCGCCGTCATGCCCGAGGCCGGCTCCGAGCCGGTCTCCAGCAGCGCCTCGCCGATGCCGCCCTGCGGGGCGCGGTAGCGCGCCGTGAGCACGAGATCGCTCTCCCCCGCGACGACCTCGTGCTCCGGCGCTCCCCCGTCGCTCCAGCCGTCGAGCACGAGCTCGGTCCCCCCGGCGGGCGTGAAGGCGTCGGCCGCGGCGATCCGCAGCCGCTGCCCGGCGGCGGCGTCGACGGTGCGCGGCGACGGTGCGGTGGTCCCGTCGACCGTGACCGGCGCGCCCTGCGGGTCGCCGTCGAGGGTGATCGTGACCGGGGTCGGCCCGACGGTGACGCTGCTGCGGTGGCCGAGCCCGTCGGGGTCGACGACCTCGAGGCGGATCTCGTAGGTCGTGCCCAGGCCGCGCGCCGGGTCCGGCGTGAACGACGCCTGCGGGCCGGTGGCCGTGGCGACCGTCTCGGCCGCGTCCCCCGTGCGGCGCAGGACCGTCCAGCGCAGCGCGCCGTCCTCGAGCGGGCCGTCCTCGTCGGTCGCCGTCGCGCTGAGCGCGACCGGGCTCCCGAGCACGTACCTCGCGCCGTCGGCCGGCGCGGTGATGGTTCCCTGCGGAGCGTGGCGGACGAGGGCGTCCGTGACCCCGTCGTCGTCCGTGCCGTCAGCCGCCTGAGCGGCTCCCGGCGACGCCGACCCGAAGGCCAGCGCCGCCAGGAGGACCGCCCATCCCCCCAGGACAGCCGTTCGAAGCAGGCGATGTGCCGCTCGTCCCATCACGAGACGAGAAGCTAGACCTGTTCGAGGCCACTGGGAAGATCGGCAATCCGTCTCCCAGGCATGAGACGGGCGTCCAGGGAGCCCTGGACGCCCGTTCGGCGCTCAGGCGTAGAGCTCCTCGATCTGGAGCGCGTACTTCTCGGCGATCGGCTTGCGCTTGAGCTTCATCGTCGGGGTCAGCTCCTCGCCGCCGGGCTGCCACTCGTCGGGCAGGATCGCCCACTTCTTGATCTGCTCCACGCGCGAGAGCTGGCTGTTGGCGTGCTCGATCGCCGCCTCGATCAGCGCCTGCGTCTCCGCGCTGGACGGATCGTGGCCGGCGCCGGCGTCCGGGTCGAGCGTGATCAGCGCCACGTTGTAGGGGCGCGCGTCACCGACGCACACCGCCTGCCCGATGATCGGCGAGGCCGACTTGATCCGGGCCTCGATGTTCGCCGGGCTCATGTTCTTGCCCGCCGCGTTGATGATCAGCTCCTTCTTGCGGTCGACGATCTTCACGAACCCGTCCGCGTCGATCTCCGCGATGTCGCCGGTCGCCAGCCAGCCGTCGGCGCCGAGCGCCTCGGCGGTCTTCTC
>JALOLQ010000064.1 GCA_025455895.1 Solirubrobacteraceae bacterium | reverse complement strand
TAGCCGCCGATCACGACGAAGTCGACGGCGGCCTCGCTGAGCGCCTCGAGGAGCGCGATCGGATCCTGCTCAGGCGCCATGGGCCACCACCCTCGCTCGGCGGAGCCGTGCCGCCGCCCGCTGCAGGCCCGCGAGCACGGCCAGCCGCTCCCGCGGCGACAGGCGCAGGTGCTCGATGACGAGGCCCGCATCCACGGCGGAGCGCCGCTCCGGCGCGCTGAGGCGCAGCTCGCGGCCGGTCGCCGCGAGCGCACGCTCGACGGTGCGCAGCGTCGGGTTCGCGCCCGGGCGCTCCCAGGCGGCGACGGTCGGCTGGGTGACGCCCAGGCGCGCGGCGAGCGCGGCCTGGGTGAGGCCGGCGTCGGTGCGCGCGCGGCGCAGAAGCTCGTGAACAGCGGGGGCCATCGAGAAAAGACGATATCACCGAAAGCCTATGAAGCGGGCGTCAGCGCGTGTGTGCCCGCGGCGGCGCTTCGGGGTACCTTGAGGTGACCCCCGACCCCTCACCACCACCCGCCATGCTCAAGCGCTTCAAGTCCGTCCCCTGGCTCCTCGTCCTGCTCTCCGTGCGCGTGATCTACGAGCACTGGCAGCGCGCCGACGAGGCCGACCGCAGGCGCGCGGTCGAGATCCTGCGCACCTCGAAGGGCCTGCCGCACAAGATGACCCGCGACGAGCGCCACGAGCTCGTCGAGATCGCCAAGCGGATCGATCACGTCGCGCTCGGCCGCGACCTCGCGGCGACCGCCTCGCCGATGCCGGTCCCCGGCCTGAAGACCAAGCCGCCCAAGAAGGCCGCGTGAGAGCGCGGGGCGCGCATAGACTGCGCGCCCCGATGCCGGACCTCACGACCACGACCCGCTTCGATCCCGCCGAGGCCGAGCCGCGCATCATGGAGCGCTGGCTGGCCTCGGGGCTCTTCGCCGGCGCCCCCGAGGGCGACGCGGACGCGAACTACTCGATCGCGATCCCGCCCCCGAACGTCACCGGCGCGCTGCACATGGGGCACGCGCTGAACGGGTCGATCCAGGACGTGCTGATCCGCTGCCGGCGCATGCAGGGCCGGCGGGCCGAATGGATCCTCGGCACCGACCACGCCGGCATCGCGACCCAGAAGCAGGTCGAGAAGCGCCTCGTCGAGGAGGGCAGCTCGCGTGAGGCGCTCGGCCGCGAGGCGTTCGTCGAGCGCGTCTGGGAGTGGCGCGAGGAGTTCGGCGGGACGATCATCGAGCAGTTCAAGCGCCTGGGCGCCTCGTGCGACTACACGCGCGAGCGCTTCACGCTCGACGACGGCTACCACGACGCCGTGCTGAAGGTCTTCGTCGACCTCTACGAGCAGGGCCTGATCTACCGCGACCTCTACCTCGTCAACTGGGACCCGGGCAGCCGCTCGGCGATCTCCGACCTCGAGGTCGAGGACCGCGAGGTCACCGACACGCTCTACTCGATCGCCTACCCGCTCGCCGACGGCTCGGGCGAGGTCGTCGTCGCGACCGTGCGGCCCGAGACGATGCTCGCCGACACGGCCGTCGCGGTGAACCCCGGCGACGAGCGCTTCGCCCACCTCGTCGGGAAGACCGTGATCCTGCCGCTCGTCGGGCGCGAGCTGCAGGTCATCGCCGACGAGTACGTGAAGACCGACTTCGGCACCGGCTGCCTGAAGATCACCCCGGGCCACGACCCCAACGACTTCGAGATCGGCCGCCGCCACGGCCTCGAGGAGATCAGCGTCATCGGCGAGGACGGTCGCATGACGACCGAGGCCGGGGAGTACGCCGGCCTGAGCGTCGCCGAGGCCCAGCAGCGCGTCGTCGCCGCGCTGCGCGAGCAGGGGCTCGTGCGCGCCGAGGAGGCCTACCCGCACACCGTCCCGTACTCGCACCGCTCCGGCGAGCGGATCGAGCCGCTGATCAGCGAGCAGTGGTTCATGCGCATGGACGAGCTCGCGGCGCCCGCGATCGAGGCGGTCACGAGCGGGCGGATCCGGATCCACCCCGAGAGCCAGGCGCGCCGCTACGTCGAGTGGCTCGAGAACATCCGCCCCTGGTGCATCAGCCGCCAGCTCTGGTGGGGCCACCAGATCCCCGTCTGGTACCGCGGGGAGGAGGTGTACGCCGGGATCGAGCCGCCCGCGGGCGACGGCTGGACCCAGGACGCCGACGTGCTCGACACGTGGTTCTCCAGCGCGCTGTGGCCGTTCGCGACGCTCGGCTGGCCCGACGACACCGACCTGCTGCGCGCCTACTACCCGACCGACGTGCTCTCCACCGCCCGCGACATCCTCTTCCTCTGGGTCGCGCGGATGGTGATGATGGGCCTGCGCTTCACCGGCGAGATCCCGTTCACCGACGTCTACGTGCACTCAGTGATCCAGGCGCCCGACGGGCGGCGGATGAGCAAGTCGCTCGGGACCGGCATCGACCCGCTCGAGGAGATCGACAAGCACGGGGCCGACGCCGTGCGCTTCGGCCTGCTGGCGATGTCCTCCACCCAGGACGTGCGCTACTCCAGCGAGAAGGTCGAGCAGGGCCAGGCGCTCGCCAACAAGCTCTTCAACGCCTCGCGCTTCGTGCTGCTGAACGTCGCCGAGGGGGTCGCGCCGGCCCCGCGCCCCACGCGCCCCGAGGATCACTGGATCCTCTCGCGGCTGCAGCGCGTGATCGAGGAGACCGGCGCGCGCATCGACGCGTTCGACTTCGCCAAGGCCGCGCTCGGGCTCTACGACTTCGTCTACGGCGAGCTGTGCGACTGGTACCTCGAGCTCGTCAAGGGCCGCGAGTACGACGAGGAGCTCTCCGCGACGCTGCTGCACGTCCTGCGCGAGACGCTCGCGCTGGCGCACCCGGTGATCCCGTTCGTCACCGAGGAGATCTGGAGCCTGCTGCCCGGCGCCGAGGACGCCGGCCTGCTCGCCGGCGCCGCGTTCCCGCAGCCCGACCCGGCGCTCGTCGACGCCGGCGCCGAGCGCGAGATCGGCGCCGTGATCGAGGCCGTGCGCGCCGTGCGCTCGTGGCGCACGGGCGCCGGGATCGCGCCCGGGCCGGTCCTGCCCGCGCGCCTGGCCGCCGACGGGTACGAGGCGACCGCGCCGCTCGTCGCGCGGCTCGCGCGGCTCGACCTCGACGCCGGCGGCGCGGCGCCCGCGGCCGCCGTCGTGCCCGTGCCGGGCGGGGCGATCGAGCTGCCGCCCTCGGACGCCGTCGACCCCGAGGCCGAGGCGAAGAAGCTCGCCGCCCGGCGCGCCGAGCTCGAAGGCGAGATCCGCCGCGCCGAGGGCAAGCTCGCCAACGAGGGCTTCGTCGCCAAGGCCCCCGCCGCCGTCGTCGACGCCGAGCGCGCGAAGCTCGAGCGGATGCGCGGCGAGCTCGCCGCCCTCTGAGCGCCCATGACCGCCGCGCCGTGGACCCTCGCCGAGGCCGAGCGACGGCTGCTCGGCCTCGAGCTCTTCGGCATGACGTTCGGCCTCGAGCGCATGCAGGCCCTCATGGACGAGCTCGGCCGCCCGCAGGAGCGCTTCCGCTCGATCCACGTCGTCGGCTCGAACGGCAAGTCCTCGACCGTGCGGATGACCGCGGCGATCCTCGCCCGGCACGGCCGGCGCACCGGCGCCTACCTCTCGCCGCACCTCGTCTCGTTCGCCGAGCGCATCCGCATCGACGGGCGCGACCTCGGTGAGGCCGAGTTCGCCGCCGCCGTGCAGCGCGCCCTGGCCGCCGCGGAGACCGTCGACGCCGCGAGCGCCGGCGGGGACGTCGTCACCCAGTTCGAGGCGCTCACCGCCGCCGCCTACGACGAGCTCGCCCGGCAGAGGGTCGAGATCGCCGTGATCGAGGCGGGGCTCGGCGGGCGCTACGACGCCACGAACGTCCTTCCCTCCGAGGTCCAGGTGCTCACGAACGTCTCGCTCGAGCACACCCGCTGGCTCGGGCCGACGATCGCCGCGATCACCGAGGAGAAGGCGGACGTCGTGCGGCCCGGCGGCACGCTCGTCACCGGCGCCGGCCTGCACCCCGACGCGCGGGCCGTCGCCGAACGCGTCTGCGCCGAACGCGGTGCGCGGCTCGTCGAGGCACCCGCCGACCCCGGCCTCGACCTGCTCGCCGCCGGGCCGTTCCAGCGCCGCAACTTCGCCCTCGCCCGCGAGGCCGCCCGCGCGCTGCTCGGCGAGCTCGACGAGAGCGCCGTCGCCGCCGCGGCCGCCGAGACCGCCGTGCCCGGGCGCTTCCAGGTCGTCGCGGAGAACCCCGTGACCGTCTTCGACGGCGCCCACAACGCCGACGGCATGCGGCACCTCGCCGAGGCGCTGCGCGGCTTCCTCGCCGGCCGGCCGCTCGTCGCCTGCCTGTCGATCCTCGACGACAAGGACGCCGCCGCGATGCTCGCCGAACTGCTCCCGCTCTGCGAGGCGGTCGTCGTCACCCAGGCCGCGAACCCGCGCGCGCTGCCCGCCGCGACGCTTCAGTCGCTCGCGCGGCAGATCGGCGGTCCGCCCGCGCGCGTCGTCGCCGAGCCCCACGCCGCGCTCGCCGCCGCGCGCGAAGCCGCCGGGCCCGGCGGGGTGGCACTCGCCGCCGGATCCCTGTATCTCATAGCCGACCTGCTGCGCCCGCCCGGCGCCCCGAGAGGATCGATCCTGTGAACGAGAACGGCCCGTCCGTCATCACCATGGTGCTCGCCGTCGCCGCGATCGTGGCGCTGGTGATTCTGGTCTTCTTCGGGATCGGGTACGCGTTCGGCCGCATGTTCCTGTAGGGGGTTCGCGGATCTCGGGGCGCCTGACGCCACCCGCTCGAAGGGGTCCGTGCTGGCGCACTGTCCCCCTTCGGCGTGCGGCGTCAGGCATCCCCGATCTTCCGCTCTTGGGGTGTGGGCGCTCTCCGTGAACGGCAGAGGATCCAGATGCCGTGGGGTGGTGGGACGGTCGTGGGGTGGCAGGGCATCCGGGTCTGGTGGCGAACGGTGTTCTACCCTCCCTCCGGATCCATGCTGATCACCCCTGCCATCTTCGGGATCGAGAACGGGACGCTGAACACGGTCGTGCAGCTCGTGCTGCTCGGCGTCGTGGTCATCTGGCTCGCGCTCGTCTGGTACACGTTCGCCGACGCGCGCCGGCGGCTCGACGACGGGCTGCTCGTCGGCTCGGCGACGCTCGCGGCGCTGGTGTTCCCGTTCGTCGGGACGCTCGTCTACATGATCGTGCGCCCCCCGGAGTACCTCGAGGACGTGCGCGAGCGCGAGCTCGAGATGCAGGCGGCCGAGGCGCGGCTGTTCGAGCATCAGCTCTGCCCGCACTGCGACCACCTCGCCGGCCGCGACTTCCTGCGCTGCCCGCACTGCCTGCGCAAGCTGCGCGACACGTGCAGCGGCTGCGCGAAGCCGCTCGACCCGGACTGGCTGATCTGCCCGTACTGCGAGACCGAGATCCCCGGCGTCACGCCGCAGCGGCGCAGCCGCCGGCGGCGCGGCGAGGCGGTCGGCGAGTACGCGGACGAGCCGGTGACGGCCGACGAGCCGCCGCCGGCCGACGACGTGCCCGTCTACGACGAGCCGTACGCCGAGGGCGCCGAGCCCGAGGTCTACGAGCATCCCGCCGCGACCTACGACGAGCTGCCGGACCCCGACGCGGGCCGCACCTCGCCGCACTGACCCCCGAACACGGAGAACCCCATGGACCGGACCCTCATCCTGGTCAAGCCGGACGCGTTCGCGCGCAACCTCACCGGCGAGATCGTCGCCCGCTTCGAGCGCAAGGGCCTGCGGCTCGTCGCGCTGAAGCTCATGACCGCCTCGGAGGAGCTCGCCAGGCAGCACTACGCCGAGCACGCCGAGCGCCCGTTCTTCGGCGAGCTGGTCGAGTTCATCACCAGCGGCCCGCTCGTCGCGATGGTGCTCGAAGGCCACGAGGCCGTCGTCGCCGCGCGCCAGGTCATCGGCTCCACGAACCCGCTCGAGGCCGCCACCGGCTCGATCCGCGGGGACTACGCGCTCGAGGTCGGCTCGAACATGGTCCACGGCTCGGACTCGAACGAGTCGGCCGCCCGCGAGGCGGCGCTGTTCTTCCCCGAGCTGGGGTAGCGCGGTCCGGGGGTTCGGTCGCGCCCCGCGGGGCACCGGACCCCCGATCGGTCGCCTGAGCGCCTGCGAGACTCCCGCGCCGATGCCGCACGCCTGGGACCCGTCCCACACGCTCGTCCTCGCCTCGGCCAGCCCGCAGCGCCGGGCGATCCTCGAGCAGCTCCACGTCCCGCACGAGGTCCGTCCCACCGACGCCGACGAGCTCGAGGACGGGGAGCCGTTCGCGATCGCGGCCGAGAACGCGCGGCGCAAGGCGCGCGCCGCCCGGGCGCAGCTCGCGCCCGCCGAACGCGAGACGCACGTGATCCTCGCCTGCGACACCGTCGTCGGGCTCGAGGGGCGCGTCTACGGCAAGCCCGCCGACGAGATGCAGGCGCGCGCGTTCCTCGCCGACCTCGCCGGGGAGACCCACGACGTCCTCGGGGCGCTCGTCGTGCTCACCCCTGCCGGCGACCTGCTCGAGCGCACCGACCGCACGCTCGTCACCTTCGCACCGCTCGACGCCGGCCAGGTCGCCGCCTACGCCGCGGCCGGCGAGTGGCGCGGGCGGGCCGGCGGGTACGCGATCCAGGGGCGCGGCGCCGCGCTCGTCGAGCGGATCGAGGGCGACTACCTGAACGTCGTCGGGCTGCCGGTGCCCGCCCTGCGCGCGCTCGTGCACGGCCTCGTGCCGCCCTTCTGAGCGGCGGGGTCCCGCCGCTACACTTCGTCGCAGACGCGGCCCGCGCGCCCCGCCCCCCGGCGGGCACTCACTCAAGGGTCGCGTTCCTCGCGTTCCATGGGTGTCTTCAGCTACCTGACCGGCATGGGCGGCCGCGACATGGCCGTCGATCTCGGCACCGCCAACACGCTCGTCTACGTGCGCGGCCGCGGCATCGTGCTCTCCGAGCCGAGCGTCGTCGCGATCGACTCGCGCACCGGCGAGGTCCACGCCGTGGGCATCGAGGCCAAGCGGATGCTCGGCCGCACGCCGGGCACGATCTCGGCGATCCGGCCGCTGAAGGACGGCGTGATCGCCGACTTCGACGTGACCGAGGAGATGCTGCGGCACTTCATCCAGAAGGTCCACCAGAACCGCTGGGCGCATCCGCGCGTGGTGGTCTGCGTGCCCTCCGGCGTCACCGGCGTCGAGAAGCGCGCGGTCGAGGAGGCCTGCCTCTCGGCCGGCGCCCGCCAGGCGTACCTGATCGAGGAGCCGATGGCGGCGGCGATCGGGGCCGGCCTGCCGGTCGGCGAGCCGACCGGCTCGATGATCGTCGACATCGGCGGCGGTACGAGCGAGGTCGCGGTGATCTCGCTCGGCGGCATCGTCGTCTCGCAGTCGATCCGGATCGGCGGCGACGAGCTCGACGAGGCGATCATCAACTACGCCAAGCGCGAGTACAAGCTCCTGATCGGCCAGCAG
>JALOLQ010000380.1 GCA_025455895.1 Solirubrobacteraceae bacterium | reverse complement strand
TGCTGTTCGCGGTGGTCGCGATCCTCGTGCTCGTCGGCCGTGGTCAACTGCGCCAGATCGGCAAGCCGGAGCCGGAGGCGGCGCTCGCCGAGGCCAGGGCAACGGCCGACCTGATGAAGACGAATCTGCGGCAGACGGCCGGCGGCCTGCGCGCCCGCGTGCTTCCGTCGCGCCGTGCTCCCGCGCCCGAGACGCTGCCGCCGAGGCCCGAGGGGTGGGCGCCGTCGGCGGCGACCGCGCCTCCGCCGGGAGCGACGGGAGCGGCGGGAGCGCCGGCATCAGGACCTGCAGCCGATCCGGAGAGGGGGGAGTCATGAGCGACTCATCCGCGACCGACCCCACGACGTCCGTCGCCGCCCGGACGGAGCCCGGGGTGGCGAAGCCGGTGGACGAGGCCGGGCCCGCGCCGTCCGGAACCGCGCCGTCCGGGATCGCGGCGGCCAAGCCGCCACAGCGGCCGGTGAGTGAGATCCGCGCCGACATCGAGAAGGAGCGCGGTGAGCTGAACGGTTCCTTCTCGCGTCTGCGCGAGGAGCTCGACGAGGCCGCCGACGCCGGTCGGGCGCGGGCCAGGCGATCCGGGAAGCGGGTGAAGCTGGTGGCGCCCATCGTCGCGGGCGCGGTGGCCACGCTCGCGGTCGTCCGCTCGGTGGCGCGGCGGCGCAGCCGCCGCTGATCGGTCGCCGGGGCTTCTGTCGCGCTCGGTCAGTGCGCGGCGCCGTCGACTGCGGCGCAGTCCGGGCATCGGTGCCCGGACGACCGGCGGTGGGGAGGATGCGGGACGACGCGGGAGGCGCCGATGTTCGCTGTGGTGATCGACGACGGCCGGATAGCATGGCAGGAGCGGCCCGACCCGGTGCCCGGCGACCACGAGATCGTGGTGTCCGTGAGAGGGGCCGGGGTGAACGGCGCGGACATCGCGCAGTGCGCCGGCAGGTATCCGGCGCCGCCGGGGTGGCCGCAGGAGGTCCCCGGTCTGGAGATGGCGGGCGAGGTCGCCGCTGTGGGCCCGCGCGTCACCCGGTTCGCCTCCGGCGACCGGGTCATGGCGCTGGTCGGCGGCGGCGCCCAGGCCGAGCTGGTGCTGGTCGACGAGGCTCACGCCCTGACTGTGCCCTCCGGTCTGGCCTGGGCAGAGGCCGGCGGGTTCATGGAGGCGCACGCGACCGCCTACGACGCGCTGTTCGGGCAGGCCGGCTTGACGCTCGGAGACCGCGTGCTGGTGACCGGCGCGGCCGGCGGCGTCGGCAGCGCGGCCGTGCAGCTCGCGGCGCTCGCCGGCGCCCGCGTGGTCGCCTGCGTGCGCGATCCGGCTCTGCACGACGCGGTCGCGGCGCTCGGCGCGCACGAGGTGGTCGAACCCGGCGAGGTGGCCGGCAACGGACCGTACGACGTGGTCCTCGAGCTCGTCGGCGCGGCGAGCCTGCCGTCGGCGCTTGCCGCTCTCGCCACCGGCGCCCGTGTCATCGTGATCGGCGTGGGCAGCGGCGCGCAGGTCGAGCTCGACCTGCTCGGCCTCATGAGTCGCCGGGCGCGGATCTCGGCCTCCACGCTCCGCGCCCGGCCTTCCGCCGAGAAGGCGGTGCTGGTCGCGCGGCTCGGCTCCCGGGTGATCCCCGCGCTCGCGTCCGGCCGCCTGCGCGTGCCGGTGGCCGCGACGTTCCCGCCGGCGGACGCCGCCGCGGCCTACGCGCGCTTCAGTGCGGGCGGCAAGGCCGGGAAGATCGTGCTGGTCATCTGAGCCCGAGGGACGCTCTCCGGCGACGCCGGGCGGGGCGTGTGTGAGCGCACGCCGACGAGCACCCTGCCCCCGAACCCGATCCCCTGTCGAGTGCGCACGCAGCGTCATCGCACGGCAGACGGTGCACGCGTACGCCTTCGGCGCCGGGACCTCCACGCGTTCCCCTCGAGTCACAGCCGTGTTCGGGCGCCGGGGCTCGCGCCGCCGGCGACGGCCGCCAGGCGGTCGCGTTCGACTGCCGCCGCCGGCGCCGCCCGAGCGATTCGGCGGCCACCCTTGACTTACCGGGGGGGGAGAGGTCCAAGCTGATGCCATGCGTGGCGCCGTCCGTACCGCGAAGGGGGAGCGCATGACTGACGACCTGTGCTATACCGCGAAGGGGGAGCGCATGACTGACGACCTGTGCTATCTGCCGGCGAGCGAGGCGCTCGCGCTCTTCCGCAGCCGGGTGCTCTCGCCGGTGGAACTCCTTCAGGCGACGGTCGACCGCATCGAGAGCGTGGATCCGCTGGTCAACGCGCTGCCGATCCGGCTCTTCGAGGAGGCGTTCGCGGCGGCGCGGGCGGCCGAGGCTCGTTACGCGGGCCGCGGCCCGGAGCCGCGCCCGCTCGAGGGCCTGCCGGTGGCCGTCAAGGACGAGGTCGAAGTGGCGGGTCAGCCCTGCACCGAGGGCTCGCTCATCCTCAAGGACAACGTCGCGGAGCGCACGGCGGCGTGCATCCAGCGCATCATCGACGCCGGCGGCATCATCCACGCGCGCTCGGCGACGCCGGAGTTCTGCTGCGCGGCGATCACCGACTCGCGGATCTGGGGCGTCACGCGCAACCCGTGGAACCTCGAGTACAGCCCGGGCGGCTCGTCGGGCGGCTC
>JALOLQ010000063.1 GCA_025455895.1 Solirubrobacteraceae bacterium | reverse complement strand
CCGCCGTGCGGTGCTGGGCACCCGGGGTCGAGAGCGGATCGCTGATGACGCTGACGAGGTCGGCCGCGGAGGACGGCGCCCAGACGAGGCTCAGGCCGGCGAGCACCGGCACGCAGCGGGCGGCGCGCGCCGCTGGTGCGCGCGAGCGTCGAGCGAGCCGTCCGGACACCTCGGCGACGCTACACCAGGAACCGGAGCCGCGAGCCGCGTCGGCGGCCGACGTCCTACCCCCGCGCCCGCCGCAGCGTCATGTTCTTCACGACGCTGCCCGGCGTCCCGAGGTCCACCACGACCTTCACCTTCGTGCTCGGCTTGCGCGCGAGCCGCCGGCCGAGCGCGTTGAGCTTCACCTTCACCTTGCGCGCCTTGCCCTGGCGCAGGTCGAAGCTCGCGCGGCCGAGGGAGCGGATGCGCTTCTTCGGGGCCGCGGCGGCGACCGGGGAGCGGGAGAGCACGTTGACGTTGCCGCGGCAGGCGGCCTGACGGCAGTCGAGGACGACGTCGAGCGCGCCGCCGATCGGCCGCAGGACCGAGCCGCCGATCGTCGTGATGTCGGTCGGGCGCAGCGTGTTGATCCCGACCGCCGGGCTGACGACGGCGGCCCGCGGCGTGAACGTGTACTGGAGCAGCACGTCGAGCCCGCCCTGCACGCCGCTGGTGAACGCGCCGCCGGTGTTCGCCCCGTGCTCGGGGCCGAGCTTCGGGTGGAACGAGCTGGAGGTGACGCCGTTCGGGGTGAACGAGGCGGGGCTGAACTGCCCGGGCACGAACGCCAGCGGCAGCGTTCCGCCGACCGGCGCGCTGAAGCCGATCGCGTCCTGGGTGATGATGTTCGGCTGGCGGTTGTTCTCGACGGGGAGGTTCACGGTGAACGTCGTCGTCGTGTTCGGCGCCGGCTGCACCGGGTCGGTCTCGCGCACGAAGAAGCAGCACTTCGGCTCGCCGGACACCGCGCCGAGCTGGGCGTTCGTGAGCTGGCGCAGGATCACGAAGCGCAGCGGGGCCGGGTTCGCGCCGACCTTCACCGTGACCGTGTTGATCACGCCGTCACCCGGGACGAAGCCGGTCCGCGGGTCGTTCGCGTTCCCGAACAGGAACCCCTGGTAGTACGAGCAGGTGGTCGCGCCCCACGGGTTGTTCACCGGCCCGCCGAGGGCGAAGTACGCGCCGCAGTCGTTGCCCTGCGCGAGCGGGAACGGCGTTCCCTCGAGCGTCGAGCCGCGCGTCACCGTCTGCGCGGAGGCGGCGGCGGGCACGGCGAGCAGCAGCACGGCGATCCCCACGATGAGCCGGAGCATCGGCCGAGCGTAGAGCATGGACGGCCGCTCAGCGCGGCGCGACGCCGCGCCCGCCGGTGCCCACGAGCGCGGCGGCCAGCTCCGCGATCCGCGGGTCCGGCTCCGGCGCCCCGGCGCCGAGCACGCGCGCCGGCACGGCCATCCGCAGCGCCGAGCTGACGAACAGCCCGGGCGCGCCCGCGAGGTCGTCGAGGGCGGGGGCCTCTTCGACGAGCTCGAGCCCGAGACCGGGCGCGAGCGCGAGCAGCCGCGCGCGCGTGACCCCCGGCAGGATCCGGCCGTCGTCGGGCGCGGTGCGCAGCCGGTCGCCGTCGAGCAGCCACACGCTCGCCCAGCCCGCCTCGAGGACTCCGCCGTCGGCGTCGAGCAGCAGCGGCGTCGCGCCGCCCGCCTCGGTGAGCGCGTCGACGAGGCGCCGGTCCGCCCACTTGTGGCGCCCGAGGCCGCCGGGCAGCATCCACGGCGTGAGCGCGACCGGCTCCGGTGCGGGGCCCGGCGGTTCGAACGGCGCCGCGCTCGCCGTGAGCGCGAGCCCGCCGCGCCCGTCGGGGGCGGCGAGGATCCGCAGGCGCTGGGGCGTCGCGGCCCCCGTCGCCGCGGCGAGCTCCGGCAGCCGCCGCACCGCCGCGGCGTCGAGCGTCAGGCCCAGCGCGTCGTGCACGCTCGAGGCCAGGCGCGCGAGGTGCGCGTCGAGCGCGACCGCGCGGCCGTCCTCGACCCGGATCGTCTCGAAGACCCCGGCCCGCGGTTCGGGGCGGGTGCGCCCGCCGGCGCCGAGCGCGGCGGGCACGGCGGGCGGCGCCGCCCGCCGCGCCGGTGACGGCAGGATCCGCGTGCCCGCCGCCGCGGCGACCGGGCGCGCCTTCACGAGGCACTCCTCGACCTCGGCGTCCGGGTCGGAACCGAAGGTGATGCCGCCGCCGGCGCCGAGCCAGATCCGGTCCCCGCGGAGCTCGAACGTGCGGATCGCGACGCTCAGCGCGAGGCCCGCCACCGGGCTCACCATGCCGATCGCGCCGGTGTACGCCTGCCGGGCGCTGCTCTCGAGCTCGGCGATCACCGTGAGGGCCTGGACCTTCGGCGCCCCGGTCACCGAGCCGGGCGGGAACGTCGCGCGCAGCAGCTCGGCGTCGGTCGTCCCGCGGCGCAGCGTCCCGCGGACCTCGCTGACGAGGTGCGCGACGCCCGCGCCCTCGCGCACCGCGGCGAGCGCCTCGACCTCGACCGAGCCGTACTCGCACACGCGCCCGAGGTCGTTGCGCATGAGGTCGACGATCATGACGTTCTCGGCGTGGTCCTTGGCCGAGCCGGCGAGCGCCGCGGAGGCGTCCGCCGGCGCGGTGCCCTTGATCGGGAGCGTGCGCACGTCGCGCCCGCGGCGGCGCAGGAAGACCTCCGGGGACGCGCTGACGAGTGCGCCCCACGGCCCCGCGAGGAACGCGCCCTGGTCCGCCGGAAGGCGCTCGGCGACCTGGACCGCGAGCCCGGCGGGCTCACCGGCGAAGGCGCCCTCCAGGCGCAGCGCGAGATTCGCCTGGAAGAGGTCGCCGGCGGCGATCCGCTCGCGGCAGGCGGTGATCGCCGCGCGGTGGCCGCCGGCGCCCGGCGCCCGGACGGTGAGCGGCCCGGCCGTGAACGCGCGGGCGCGCGGCGCGGCGAGCAGCCGCGCGGCGAGCGTCTCCTGGCGGGCGCTCAGCGCCCGCGCCCGGGCGGGCGTCCAGAGCGCCTCGAACCACCAGTTGCCGCGCTCGTCGGCGCGCAGCACGTGGTCGTGGAAGGCCAGCACCGCGTCCGGGAGGCGCTCGGGGGCGGGGGGCGGCGGGGGCACGCGCTCGACGCGCCGGCCGAGGCCGTAGCCGAGCAGCCCGAACCAGCCGCCGCCGATCCCGTCCTCGGGCGCGCCGCTCACCGCCGGCCGGCGGTCGAGCAGGGCGAAGGGATCGTCGTCGGGGCCCGCGATCCGCAGCGGGTCGCCGCCGGCGATCGCCGCGGCGCCCGCCCAGTCCCCGGTCAGCGCGAACGGGTGCGGGTCATCGGCCACCAGCAGCGCGGCCTGCGCCGGTGCCAGGCGGCCGGGGAGCGGGATGCGGACGAACCGGGCCTCCGCCGGGATCACGCCCGCAGCGTACTGCCGGCGGGGGGTGACGCCGGCCGCGCCCCGTTGCCGGGACGCGGCACGGCGGCGTCACCTGGGGCGCGCCGAGGTCCCGCCAGGTGCCTGGCGACGCCCACCCGGTGCAGACCGCATGACATGGAGCACGAGAGCGGTGAGGCGCTGAGGGGGTATGGCGTCCGTTCGACCCGGTACTGCGTGCCGGACCGCGGCCACCGCACGTCGCCCCGGGGCATACCCCGGAACGCGCGGCGATCCATAGGGCAGGCGCCATGCGTCCTTCGCGCTCTCCCTCCCATGCGGCTGCATGTCGCAACTGTCGCGCCGCAGCGGCGCCGCGCCATCAGTGGCGAGCACGCGCGTTGGTGTGGGAGAAACACCTGACCTGTGCCGCGGGTTTCCCGCACACGCCCGCTCGCACGCCCGTCCATCCCGGCCCGCTCGCGTGGCACGCTTGCGGCATGCGGGCCTCCCCGAGCGTCTGCGCGGCCGTGGCCGCCGGCGCCCTGCTCCTCGGCGCCGGCGCGGCGGCCGGTGCCCGGTCCGCGCCTGCGCTGCGCCCCGTCCTCGGCGGCTGCCCGGTGCTGCCCGCCGGCGACGCCTGGAACCGCGACGTCTCGCGCGACCCCGTCGACCCGCGCTCGGACGCCTGGGTGGCGGCGATCGGGCGCCGCGGGCGCCTGCACCCGGACTTCGGCTCCGGCCGCCGGGGGAACTACGGCATCCCGATCACCATCGCCGCCCGCCGGCAGCCCGCGCGCCCGGTGCGCTTCACCGACTACCCCGAGGAGAGCGACCGCGGTCCCTACCCGATCCCCGCCCGCGCGCGGATCGAGGGCGGCGGCGACCGCCACGTGATCGTGCTCCAGCGGGGCACGTGCCGCCTGTTCGAGCTCTTCGGCGCGCGCCGCGCGGGCGGGCGCTGGCTCGCGGCCAGCGGCGCCGTCTTCGACCTGCGCTCGGGCCGCCCGCGCCCGGCCGGCTGGACCTCGGCCGACGCCGCCGGCCTGCCGATCCTCCCGGGCCTCGCGCGCCCCGACGAGGCCTCCGCCGGCGTGATCGGCCACGCCCTGCGCTTCACCGCCCCGCGGACGCAGCGCGCCTACGTGGCTCCGGCCCGGCACTTCGCGAGCTCCTCGCGTGACCCGGGGCTGCCGCCGATGGGCATGCGCGTGCGCCTGCGGGCGTCGTACGGCCTCGCCGGGTACCGCGGGCAGTCGCTGGCGATCCTGCGGGCGCTGCAGCGCTACGGGATGATCCTCGCCGACAACGGCTCGCCCTGGTACGTGAGCGGTGCCGCCGACCGGCGCTGGGACGACGACGACCTCGAGCAGCTCAAGCGCGTGCCGTCCTCGGCGTTCGAGGTCGTGCGCGCGGGGCCGCTCACGCGCGGCTGAGCTCAGTCGCCGGGCGGCACGAACCCCGGGTCGCGCACGTCCGGCTCGCCCGCGCCGATCCGGCCGGCCAGCTCGCGCAGCTCGTCGCGGCGCTCGGCCGGCAGCCCGTTCCAGGGCAGGTCCAGCAGCGCGCCCTCCAGAGCCCAGAGCCCGACGACGTTCCAGTCGGCGAGGCCGCCCTCGACGATCCGCCGGTAGGCCTCGACGCTCCCGACCCGCTCGAGCTCCTCGGGCGTCGCGATGCCGGCCCGGGGCAGCAGCTCCTCGGTGCGCGGCCCGAGGTTGCGCAGGTCCGCGAGGCGCTCGCTCACCGCACGAGGCCGCGATCGAGCGCGTAGCGCACGAGCTCGGCCCGCGTGGTGCGGCGCAGCTTCTGCTGGATGTGGGCGCGGTGGGACTCGACCGTCCGCACCGAGAGGTGCAGCTGCTCGGCGATCTCCGCGTTCGTGTGCCCGAGCGCGATCAGCCGCAGGACCTCGGTCTCGCGGTCGGTCAGCTCGTCGGGCGGCGAGGACGGCCGCAGCGCCGCGAGCGCCGCGCCGAGGCGCGGGTTGAGGTACGAGTCTCCCGCGGCGGCGCGCTGGACCGCCTCGATCAGCTCGTTGTCGGCCGCCTCCTTCAGCACGTAGCCGAGCGCGCCGGCCTGGAGCGCGCTGCGGGCGAACGACGGGTCGTCCTGCATCGTGAGCACGACGACGTTCGTGCCCGGCGAGGCCTCGTGGACCTGGGGGATCGCGTCGAGCGACGTCATCGTGCCCGGCATGTTCAGGTCGAGCACGAGCACCTGCGGCTTGTGGCCGCGGCTGTAGCGCACCGCGCCGTCCACGTCGCCGGCCTCGGCGACGACCTCGAAGCCGGGCTCGGCCTCCAGCAGCAGGCGCAGGCCGGCGCGCACCACCTCGTGGTCGTCGGCGATCACGATGCGGATGTCGCCGTTGGCCGTCTCCTCGGCATCCGCCATGCGGAGGATCGTACGTCGCGTGGCGCGCCGGAAATCAGGGGTTTCCCGCAGATACGCTCGCGGGCGCGTACCGATGGCGGACTTCTGCGAGCGCCGCAGAATCAGCGGACGGTGGAGCAGGACCCCATGGTGAACCTCTCTGGAATCACGGTGATCGTGGCCGATCGGCACCCGCTCGTGCGTCGCGCGCTCGGCTCGCTGATCGACGCCGAGCCGGGCTTCGCCGTGCTCGGGCACGCACCGGACGCCGACACGATCGGGCGCGAGCTGCGGGTGCACCGGCCGCACGTGCTGCTGGTGGAGCCCGAGGCGCTCGGCGGCGACGGGCTCGTGGTGCTGCCGACGGTGCTCGCCCCGTCGCCGCGGACCCGCGCGGTCGTGCTCGCCGACGAGCCGTCGTCCGCGCTCGAGCGCCACGCGACGCATCACGGCGCCGCCGGGCTGATCCTCAAGCACGCGCCGCCGGACGAGCTGTTCTCCGCGCTGCGGCGGGCCGTCGAGGGCCTGGGCGGGCCCTGGCCGCTCACCGCGCCGGCCTGATCAGGCGCTGCGGCGCGCCGTCGCGCCGGCCACCGGGATCCGCACGCGCAGCACCGTGCCGTGCCCCGGGGTGGTGTCCACGTCCAGCCGGCCCTGGGCGAGCTCGATGCGCTCGCGCATCCCGAGCAGGCCGAAGCCGCGGGTCGGGGCGGCGGGGTCGAACCCGGCGCCGTCGTCGCGCACCGAGGCGACGAGCTGCCCGTCGTCGACGGCGAGCACGATCTCGGCGCGCGTGGCGTCCGCGTGCTTGACGACGTTCGTCAGCGCCTCCTGGACGAAGCGGTAGACCGTGCTCGCCACGTCGCGCTCGCCGCCGAGCTCGAGCGCGGACTCGTCGAGCGCGACGTCGAGCACGATCTCCAGGCCGCTGTTCTTGCGCGTGCGGGCGGCGAGCCCGTCGAGGGCGGCGGCGACGCCGAGCTGGTCCAGCGCGGCGGGCCGCAGGTCGGCGATCAGCCCGCGCAGCCCGTCGATGCTGGCCGAGAGCCGGTCGATCGCCTCGTCGACGACGCCGGTGAGCGGGTCGGCCGAGCCGGCCGTGCGCCGGCCCGAGGCGAGCAGGATCTTCAGGCCCGCGAGGTCCTGGAGGCTCTCGTCGTGGAGCTCGCGGGCCCAGCGCGCGCGCTCCTGCTCGGCGGCCTCCATGCGCCGGCGCAGCGTGCTCGCCGCGACCCGCTGGGCGGTGACGACGGCGGTGGCGGCGCTGGCGGCGAACGCCTCGAGCAGCCGCTCCTCGTCCGCGGTGAAGCCCTCCTGCTCGTCCATGTGGTCGAGCGCGGCGAGGACGCCGACGGTGGTGTCGCGGTAGCGCAGCGGGACGACGATGCCGGTCTCGGCGCCGACCTCGCGCGCGAGCGCGCGGCGCAGCCGGGTCGCCTCGCCGGCCAGGCGCTCGCCGCCGGCGGCGCCCCGGGCGCTGGCGGCCCCGAGCGCGGTCTCGAGCGGCAGCCGCTGCCCCAGCAGCTCGGCGCCCGCCTGCCCGGCCACCGCGCGCACGACGAGCCCGTCGTCCTCGAGCAGCGCGATGACCATGATCCGCGCCTCGACGAGCGCGCGGCCGCGCTTGGTGACGAGCTCCAGCACGCGGGCGAGGTCGGTCTCGGCGCCGAGCGCGCGGGCGATCGACATCGTCGCCTCGAGCGCGGCGACGGTGCGCTCGAGCTCGTCGCGGCGCTCGCGCTGCGTGCGGTAGAGGTCGGCGTTCTGGATCGCGATCGAGGCCCAGTCGGCGAGCACGAGCAGCGTCTGCTCGTCGCCGTCG